>CAZLOC010000045.1:0-15404 GCA_964560935.1 uncultured Anaerolineaceae bacterium
CCCTGAGTTTTTATCTGTGCCGCGTGGAAGCAAATAAGTGAAAGCGGCATCTTGACAGGGGATGTCCATCGTCATATACTCTTTTTGAATAACCAAACGGGGAGTCCGTTTTACGGGCTGAGAGGAGCGTTTCACGCTCGACCCGCAATACCTGATCCGGATCATGCCGGCGGAGGGAAATTGCACCTGTCAACATCCTCCGCCACGGAGGATGTTTTTATGCCCAGAGTGGTAATTTTTGCTAATGGTCACCTGCCAGAGCTGGAAGCTGCGCGCGCTTTGTTGCAGGCGGATGACTACATCATCGCTGCAGATGGTGGTGCCAATCACTTGATGAAAATGGGCATTTTGCCCGAAATTGTCATTGGCGACCTGGATTCGGTCGATGAGAATACATTATTCGAACTCACCTCTGTCGAAGTCAGAATCGAACAATATTTCGAAGACAAGAACGAAACCGATATCGAACTTGCCTTGCGTTATGCGGTTGAACTAGAACCTTCCGCCATCTTGATCGTGGGCGCGCTGGGCGGGCGGCTCGACCAGACTCTTGCCAACCTGTCCATTTTAACGGATCCGGCGTTGTCAGGAATCGATGTCCGCCTGGACGACGGGGTGGAGGAGGCTTTCTTTTGCCGGAAGCAGGCAGAAGTACATGGGCGAAGCGGAGATATCGTCTCGTTAATTCCCTGGCATGGCTCCGTGGAAGGCGTCACCACCAAAGGTTTGCAATGGCCTCTATACGGGGAATCGTTATATGCTGATAAGTCGCGTGGCATTAGCAACGTTATGTCTGGTGAGGCCGCTTCGGTCCGTATTCAGGCTGGGTTGTTGCTGGTTGTCCACCGTCGTTTACCTGAAGTTTGAGATAAGGAGTACCCATGAAACGAATTGTGTTTCTTTTGCTTTCGGTCGCTTTTACGTTGAGCGCATGCGTGCCAAAAGGCCCTGCCGAACTGACCGTGATGACGCACGACTCGTTTGCTATCAGCGAAGAAGTGGTGCAGGCTTTCGAGCAGGCCAACAACGTGAAGGTGACTTTCCTGGCCAGCGGCGATACCGGCGCAGCGCTCAACAAGGCCATCCTTACCAAGGATGCCCCGCTAGCCGATGTGCTCTATGGCGTGGACAATACGTTTCTGTCTCGTGCCCTCGAAGCCGAAATCTTCGAGCCGTACCAGTCGCCTGCGCTGGCGAACATCCCAGCTGCCTTTCAACTCGATCCCGAAAACCGCCTGCTACCGGTGGACTATGGCGATGTGTGTATCAACTACGACAAGGCCTATTTTGTTGAGAATGATTTGCCTGTCCCGGCAGCCCTCGAAGATTTGCTGATGCCCGAATACAACGGTTTATTGGTCGTCGAAAACCCGGCTACCTCTTCGCCCGGTTTGGCTTTCCTGCTGGCCACGGTCGCGCATTTTGGCGAGCCCGACTATCTTGATTTCTGGGCGGCGTTGCGCGATAACGGACTGGTGGTGGTGAACGACTGGGAGACGGCGTATTACGCCAACTTCAGCGCCTCTTCAGGGCGGGGCCCGCAGCCGATGGTCGTCTCGTATGGTTCCAGCCCGCCTGCGGAAGTGATTTTCGCCGAAACCCCATTGGATGACGCGCCCACCGCCTCGATTGTCGGACCCGAGACCTGCTTCCGCCAAATCGAGTTTGTCGGCATCCTGAAAGGGACGCAACAACGCGCCCTGGCCGAAAAGTTCGTGGACTTCATGCTGGGACAACAATTCCAGGAAGATATGCCCATGCAAATGTTCGTCTTCCCGGTCAACCCGGATGCGGCCCTGCCGGAGGCGTTTGTCAAATATGCCCAGACCCCCGGCCAGCCCGCCCAACTCGACCCGGCTGACATCGCTGCCAACCGCGAACAATGGATCGCGGCTTGGACGGAGACCGTTTTGCGGTAGGAAGTTTGATGGCTTTACGAATTAACCACGGAGACACGAAGACACGGAGATTTATTTATTTTCTTCGTGACATCGTGCCTTCGTGGTTAAGTTCACGCTTTTTTCTCTGGCTCTTTCCGCTTGGGTTTATCGGCCTGTTTTTCTTCTATCCACTTAGTCGTATTCTTACCTATAGTTTTGATCTTTCGGTTCTTACCCCCGAAAATCTTCGTCTCACTTCTAGCGTTTTACTTTTTACTCTCTACCAGGCTTTTCTCTCTACACTTCTCACCCTGATCGTAGGTTTGCCAGCCGCCTACCTCTTTGCACGATTCGACTTCCCCGGCAAAGCCCTGCTGCGCGCGCTGACAGCCGTCCCGTTCATGCTGCCGACGGTGGTAGTGGCAGCCGGATTCAATGCCTTGCTCGGTCCGCGTGGCTGGTTAAATCTTGGGCTGATGAACGTGTTTGGATTGGAAGTTCCCCCTGTCCAGGTTGTGGGCACATTGGGAGCGATTTTGCTGGCGCATGTTTTCTATAACACGACCATCGTCATCCGCGTGGTGGGGAGCGCATTATTGCAGCTTGATCCGCGCCTGGAGGCCGCTGCGCGCACCCTCGGCGCGGACAGCCGCCGTGCCTGGTGGCATGTCACGTTGCCGTTGTTGCGTCCATCTTTGCTGGCAGCGGGTATCCTGGTTTTCCTGTTCGATTTCACCAGTTTTGGCGTTATCCTGCTGTTAGGTGGTCCCGGCTTCGCCACGCTGGAAGTCGAGACCTACATCCAGGCGTTGCAAATGCTCAACCTGCCGCTGGCGGGATTGCTCTCTGCGATGCAACTGCTGTGTACGCTGGTTTTTTCTGTACTTTATACACGCATGGTCGCAAAGACGCGCGTGCAGGTTTCTCCGCGCGCTGCACAATACAACCTGCGTCGCGCTCGCCTGTGGCGAGAAAAGGTCTTTGTCTATGGCATAGGATTGCTGCTGGTCGTATTTTTCATTTTGCCGATGTTGGCTTTGCCACTGCGTTCCATTTCCCGCCTGGAGGCTGCGCGCGGCCAGCGCACGGACGTGCAATATGGCCTGACGACTGACTACTACAGCGAACTCTTCGTCAACCGGCGCGGTTCACTTTTCTACGTGCCGCCCATCCGGGCGGCGCTCAATTCGCTGGGCTACGCCGGACTGACGGTGATATTCTCACTGCTGATGGGCTTCCCGGCGGCCTCTGCGTTGGCCCGACCCGGCAAACTGGAACGCTGGCTGGATCCGTTGCTCATACTGCCTCTCGGCGCATCTGCCGTGACGTTGGGCCTGGGGTTTATTATCTCGTTCAACCGGCCGCCATTACGGTTGCTGGCCTCGCCCTGGCTGATTCCCCTGGCGCATACCATGGTGGCGCTGCCCTTCGTTATACGGACGTTGCAGCCCGCGCTGGCTTCCATCCCGGAGCGCTTGCAGGATGCTGCTTCATCGCTGGGGGCATCGCCTTTCCGCGCCTGGCTGACTGTGGACTGGCCGATCATCTGGCGCGCATCGCTGGCGGCGGCGACGTTTGCGTTCACGGTTTCGTTGGGCGAGTTCGGCGCGACCGCGTTGCTGACCCGCCCGGAGTACCCGACCATCCCGATCGCGATTTATCGTTTCCTGTCACAACCCGGCGGGTTGAACTATGGACAGGCCATGGCGATGGCGTCCATGTTGATGGTTTTGGCAACTGTTGGGATTTTGTTGATCGAAAGATTGCGTCTGCCTGGAGCAAGAGAATTTTAATAATAGTCGAGTGGCGGCGGGTCCCGATACGAGCTACGCCCTACTCGACCAGCGCCGCCAGGAATAAACTATGCTCGAATTGATCGATATCCACAAAACATATGAAAACAAGCCGCTGCTTTCCGGTATTTCTTTTACTGTCGAGGCGGGTGAGACCGTGTGCCTGTTGGGCGCTTCGGGTAGCGGCAAGTCCACGCTGCTACGCATCATCGCCGGGTTGGAGCGACCCGAGAGTGGACAGGTGCTGTGGAATGGGACAGACTTGGCGTCCGTGCCTGTGCACCAGCGAAACTTTGGGTTGGTGTTCCAGGATTATGCTCTGTTCCCGCACCTGACGGTGGCCGAGAACGTGGCTTTTGGCCTGAAAATGCAAAACCTGCCCCCCGAAGAAATAAAGCTGCGTGTAACCGGATCGTTGGAGCAGGTCAGTTTGAGCAGATTTGCAGATCGGCATGTAACCGACCTTTCGGGCGGCGAACAGCAGCGCGTGGCGCTGGCGCGGGCGCTGGCTCCCCGTCCGCGCTTGTTGATGTTCGATGAACCGCTGGGCGCTTTGGACCGCGCCCTGCGCGACCACCTGCTGGGTGAATTACGCGGGATTCTGCACGATAGCAGCATTCCAGCGATTTACGTCACGCACGATCAGGAAGAAGCTTTTGCGATTGCGGACCGGATCGCCTTGCTGCATGACGGTCAGATTGTACAAAGTGGCACACCCGCAGATGTTTTTGCACGCCCCGCTTCGGGCTGGGTGGCGGACTTTTTGGGGTTGGGGAATGTGATCGAGGGAAAATGGCTTGGTGGGGGACGAGTCGAGACTTCGCTTGGGGTGTTGGAGGTGGACTGGGGAATGGAAGCAAGTAGGGGGGAGTCTGTGGCGCTGTTGATCCGGCCAGAGTGTGTGAAGCTGATTGAAAATGGAACCGGTCTGAAAGGCCGAGTCGCTGATGTCCTGTTCCAGAAGAATGGCTTCCGTGTGACTTTGGAAAACGGCTTGTATTTTTATACTCCCGCTCCGCCGCAGGTGGGAGAAGAGTTATCTTTTGCTTTGGAGGCGGAATGCCTGGGATGAAGGATATTGTCGTCCTGAAGCGCGGCTTGGATGGCGAGGTAACTTGGCAATATGAGGGTCGGGTATTGAAGCGCGCATCGAACTGTGTAGTGTTAGAAGCTTTTTTCAATCGTGACGATACGCCTTTTATGGGAGTGGTCTTGAAACGTGGTGACCGTTTTGTGGAGACGTTTTATACGGACCGCTGGTATAACGTGTTCGAGATCTATGACCGTGATGACGGGAAGTTCAAAGGCTGGTACTGCAATATCGGTTACCCGGCCCTGCTGGAAAAGGATACGGTTTCTTATATCGATCTGGCGCTCGATTTGTGGGTGGCGGCGGATGGCATGCAGACGGTGCTGGATGAAGATGAGTTCTTGGAATTGCCAATGGATGGAGAGACCCGCGCGCAGGCAGTTTTTGCGCTGGAAGAACTAAAACAAAATTTTGCAAACGAAAAGCCTCCGGCATAACGCCGGAGGCTTGATATTCTAGCAGTCTGTCGGAGAGCAATCTAACTTCCCAATTTGGGGCTGTTTTTCGAGCTAAAGTGGGGCGCTTCTCCCGATTTTTAGCCGAGAAACAGGTCAAAGTGGGGCTTTTTTGCGGAAAAATTGCTCTCTCCGACAAGCTGCTAGCAGGTCTATTTTAGTATATGCCCAGTTGATACATAATCTGATCGCCAAATTGCCAGCCTAAAGCGCCGATAACAACACAGCAACAGCACAAAACGACCAGAGCGACAACGACAATGATGAGTGTTTTATTATTCTTTTTTGGTTCTTCGAGCGGGGGAGTTCCCATATTTTCGTCCATTTTCTCTTCTCCTTCGGGTAGATTATTGATTGAGGAAGGGGATGGCAATTCCAAATGCCATCATCCCTGCCATGGCGAGACAGACGCATAAAACGATAGCAACACTGGCATATCCCATCACAAGCCCGGCAGTAGCCATGCCGTCGCCGCCCAGTTGGCCCATGCTTTCCTTGATTTCTTTCTTGGCCATGTGGCCAGTGATAATGGCAGCAATGGATGCCAGAATCGGAAGTATGGTCCAGCCGAGAATGCCAAGGATCAGGCTGGCCAGCGCCATGTTGCTGTTTGGCTTGGCGGGCGGCGTCTGATACGGTTGGTTTGAATAATTGGTCATGATACTTTCTCCTTTACAATTACAGTTTATTTTCAGTATTACACAACGTCTCGTGAGCAATTATAAATCATATGCGCTGAATAGATTTTTCGCGACGACGCTGTCTCCACCAGAAGAACAGCACAACCATCAGGATCAGGAGTAGCGCGACCAAAATTGGGACCACGATGGCAAGGATGGACATGACGGTTGAGAAAATATCCTCCGCGATGCTGACAGGCACGTTCCCGGCTCCGCCCGTGGTGGCTGTCACTACTGGGCGTACGACGCCCGCTTTGACAGCATGCACACTGCCGGCCACCAGCAGGCCGCAGATCAGCGCCAGCACCGGACTGATGTCTGTGATGACTTTGGCGCTGGCGGCAAAAGCGATCGCGCCCGCCGCCGGGCGGACAAAGGTCTGGATGGCGTCGTTGATATGGTTGACAGCCGGTATTTTATCGGCCAGCATTTCGATAATGACCAGAATCCCAAGCACGATCAATACCCAGGGGTTGGCCAGCAAATCCCAGGGGTTATTCAAGATGATCCAGTCGGTATAGTGGGCGATCACGCCCACCACCAACAACGGGATGTACGCGTTCAGCCCTGCGCTGGCCGAGAGCCCAAATGCGGTGAAAACGCCGAGTAAAAGATCCATTACTTTCTCCTTCTTTATCGTTCGTTCTTTAACGCGAATATCGCAAATTGTGTATTCGTGGATTCCTATCCAAGCGGGAACCCGCCCCACGTGCCGGTCAATTGCAGGCGCAACAGGTCGATGACCGAGATCATCAGAAATGTCAGCGTCAAACCGGCTGCAACCGGCATCCAAAGCTGCTTGAGCGTTTCGAAAGTGTTTTCCTGGCGCATGATGATAACCCAGACGATACTGAACACCATCGAGAGCAGCGCCAATACACCCAGCACGCTCAAAAGCGCAATCGGGTACAGAATAATAGGTTGCTCGCTCAAGATGCCCAGATCGATCAGTAAAATGATCCCCAGCAACCCGCCGAACTCTTTCCAGGTCAGCGCCGGGCGTTCGTCCGCATCACGCCAGAGGGTCTGGTTGACCACCGGATACAGGACAGAGGCCATTGCGATGCCCATCCCGCTGCCGGTCAGCAGGCGCAGGGTGTTGTTGGGAATATAAATATTGGGGATTTGCGGCAAAAAGTCTGTATAGCTCTGCTTGAGCAGGTACAGGTACGAGTTCGACCCGTCCATACCGAAGGCTACAAAAAAGAG
This sequence comes from uncultured Anaerolineaceae bacterium, assembly GCA_964560935.1. GTDB lineage: Bacteria > Chloroflexota > Anaerolineae > Anaerolineales > Villigracilaceae > JAABUE01. The sequence goes on from CAZLOC010000045.1 coordinate 7,108, forward strand.
CGCCAACAGGGCCAGAATCCCCTTCGAAGGCACGCTGCTGCGCTTGCGGCTCACAAAACCCAAAAATATCAAGGTGACGGCGGCTGCATTGAACTCCCCCGTACAACGCGCGCACAGAGGCAATTGGCGACCAAAAAGATGGAAGGAACGCTCGTCGATGCGATGGCAAACGGCATATCCGATCCCATCCGCTTTGCCCAGCAAGCCGGGTGGTGTGATGAACAGAAAGGCAGCCAACACCAGCAGGGCAGCCAGGGGGACGAACCAGCGCGTCAGATGACCAGTAAACAACAGCGATTTTTCACTTTGCATGCTGTCATTATATGGGCTAAGTGGGCGAAAAGCAAGAAAGTGCCATAATAGGGTATGATAAAGGAAGATGACCAATGCGTAAGACGATCCTCATCACGCTCCTTTCTTTGACCCTGGCCTGCCAGCCGGTTGCCGAGCCTGACTCTCCGCCGACGATAACCCCGTTGCCCCTGCCATCCGCGACTGCTTCGCCGACCCAGCCCTACGTCTACCTGACGCCTACTCCCGGCTATCCTGAGGAAGGCTTTGGCCCGTTCAATTTTCCAAGCGACATCAACCCACTGACGGGACTGAGCACCGACCCGGCTCTGTTGGACCGCAGGCCGATGTTGATCAAGGTATCGAACTTGCCCAGGGAAGTCCGTCCGCAGTCCGGGCTTTCGCGAGCGGACATCGTCTATGAGTATTACACGGAAGAAGGTACTACGCGCTTCATCGCTATCTATTATGGCAAGGATGCGGAGCAGGTCGGCTCGATCCGCTCGGCGCGCTTCTTCGACGAACATATCATCCGCATGTACCGGGGTTTCTTCGTCTTTGGCAGCGGTGACGAGCGCGTGCGGGAGCGGTTGTATGAAAGTAATTTTGCCGACCGGCTGATTGTCGAGTGGCAGGCTGAATGTCCGGCCCTGTGCCGCCCTGACCCGCTGACGAATTACTTGATGGCGAATACGGTCGCTCTCCGCGAGTATGTGCGCGAGCAGGGCATATCCGACGAAAGACAAAACCTGGATGGGATGCGCTTCCGTGTGCAAATCCCCGAAGGAGGGCAGCAGGTCAGTCAGGTATATGCCTGGTATTCGGCCGTCATCTACAATCGCTGGGACTACGACCCGCCCAGTGGGCGTTATTATCGTTATGTGGATGTGGAGAATGCACTGGAAGGCCAGCCCGAAGTCTACAAGCCGTTGCGGGATACGCTCGGCGATGTGCCCATATCCGCAGATAACGTGATCGTTTTGCTGATGGCGCATGATTTTTACTCGGTCTCACCTGAAATTGTCGAAATCCAATTCTACGAGACTGGCACGGCCTATGCCTTTCGGGATGGACAGGCCTATGAGTTGGAATGGGTGCGCGAAAACGAGACTGGTGTGTTTTCTTTGTATACAAACGATGGTGATGTGTACCCTTTCAAACCGGGGACGACCTGGTTCGAAGTGATGGGATCAAGTACGAAGATAAATCAAATCAATGACGCCTGGCGCTTTGAAATGCGTTTCCCGTAAAAAAAAACCAGAGTGCCGCCCAATTGGACGGCACCCGTGGCGCGCTGTGGCTTCCTTCTTACTTACTTGAGGAGGGATGCCACAGCGCTGGGTTTGTTACTACTATCCATGTTAGACATCACCTCCTCCTTTCTTAGGATGGCGATTGATTGTGATCCCCCGGCAGTGATGAAAGTATGGCATATAATAATTCGGATGTCAATAGGAATATTTGACTTCTAAGGGAATTGTAATGATTGGCAAATCCGGGCTTTGCTTGCGGGGTTTGCCAATCTGGCAACGCTATGAAGAAAAATTGATACCTTTTGACAGTCTTCGCAAGTGCCCTTTGATTATGATGGGTGAAACCTTGCGAAGGTTCGATCCTTCAGGCTAAGACTTCAAGACAAGCCTGCGCAAGGATATCAAGGAGGTTGGCATGAAATCCAATCCGAATCGCTTCTGGTGGACGGTCGTCGTCCTTGGCTGGGCTTTTGACTTCCTCTTCTGGAAGAAAGCGCCAGGCATCAATTTTGCCATTTACGTTGCACTCTGTCTGATCTCTGGGATCTTGCTCTTACGCGCAGATGGTCACCACCCAAAACGGAACACATGGTTGTTATTACCGTTGATCGCCCTGTTTGCAGCCATGACCTTCATCCGCCAGGAGCCGATGACCATCTTCCTCTCGGTTGTGATGACCTTGTTCCTGATGGGGCTTTTCGCCATTTCTTTCCTGGGTGGCCGCTGGCCAGCCTATAGCCTGCTCGATTACCTGAAGGGCTTTCTGGGTTTGCTGGGCAGTATGCTCACCCGTCCATTGGGGTTTTCGGCTGAGGTGCGCAAGGAGCAGGCTGAGGTTGAGAATAGAAGCGCATCCCAGGTTTGGCCGATAGTGCGCGGCATTCTGATCGCGCTTCCAATTGTCGCTATCTTCGCTGCACTGCTGAGTTCTGCCGACCTGGTTTTTGGTCAGCGCCTGAAAGATTTCATCGAATTGTTCAAGCTTGAGAAATTGCCAGAGTACATCTTCCGCTTAGTTTACATTTTGGTGGGTGCGTATGCGCTAGCGGGTGTATTTCTGCATGCCGCCTCGCAGAGCAAGGATGAAAAGCTGATTGGCGAAGAAAAACCGGTGGTTCCATCGTTCCTGGGATTTACGGAGGCAGCCATTGTGCTGGGCAGCGTCGCAGTTCTGTTTTCAGCTTTTGTATTCGTTCAGTTCCAATATTTCTTTGGCGGACAGGCGAACATCCAGATCGACGGCTATACTTATTCCGAATATGCTCGTCGTGGATTTGGCGAGCTGGTGGTGGTGGCTTTCTTCAGCTTGATACTCATCCTGAGCGCAGGGAGTGTGACACGCCGCGAAACAGAAACACAACGCCGCGTTTTCTCGGGTCTGGGAATTGGCATTGTCGCGCTTGTGCTCGTGATGCTGGTCTCGGCCTTTCAACGCCTAGTGCTCTATGAAACCGCCTATGGTTTCTCCCGCCTGCGTACCTACACGCACGTTTTTATGTTCTGGCTGGCTTTGTTGCTGGTAGCGGTGGTCCTGCTGGAAATCCTGCATCGCGAGCGTGCTTTTGCATTGGCAGCCGTAGTCGCTTCGCTTGGATTCGCCCTGAGCCTGGGCATCATGAACGTGGATGGTTTCATCGTCCGCCAAAATGTGGACCGGGCGGTGCAGGGCGAGACGTTTGACGTATCCTACCTGACCGGTTTATCATCTGACGCTGTTCCCGCTTTGGCTGCAGCGCATCAGTTTCAGCCTCTTCCTGCTTCCGTTAAAGAGGGCGTAGGCGCATCCCTGGCTTGTTATGCCGCTAACCAAAACCGTGACAAGGAACCCTTGCCCTGGCAATCTTTCCATCTTTCTCGTGCAAGCGCGGCGCGGATACTGACGTCGCTTGAGGCTGATTTGAAAAAATATCAAATGGACGATGAAGATTGGAGTTACCTTGTCGTGACTCCTTCAGGAGAAGAATACCGTTGTAATACACCCTGGGATTAGGATTGCGCCCGGAAAGAAAAATGCGTCCCTAAAGGCCGCATTTTTCTTTCCGAAAGGAATGGTTCCTTATTTTGGTTTCAAGCGGGAAGTCAGGTCACGGAGTTGCACGAATGAAATCGGCTTCACCATCACAAAATCTGCTATAGGCTCGTAAGCCTCTGCCATTCTGGCATCTGCGGTGGTCAGGATCACGGTGGTATTCTTGAAACGCTCATCCGCCTTGATTTCTGCCAATAAATCTGCTCCTGAAATGTGCGGTAGATGCATGTCCAGGAGGATCAAGTGGGGGACTTCTCCTTTCAGCCGCTGTTGCGCTTTCAAACCATCCTTGATCTGTTCAACCTGATATCCAACAGATTCCAGCGCATCGGCAAAAATTGTGCTGAGGTCGATGTCGTCTTCAATTATAAAAGCTAAAGTATTCATGATTGCTCCTTTGGTTCAATCTTTTGTTTCAAGAGGCAGCGTTATATAGAACGTGCTTCCTTTACCTAATTCACTATCGACGGAGATATTCCCTCCCATCAAGGTCACCAATTGTTTGACGATTGATAATCCAAGCCCAAAACCGCCATGTTCGCGGGTTGTCGTCCCTTCTACCTGGCGGAACGAATCGAAGATGTTTGGCAGTTCATCCTTTGGAATACCCTGCCCTGTATCTGTAACCGCGATGCTCCATTCACGTTGGTTCATGAGCGATAGCTTGACATGTATGGAGCCTTCCCTTGTAAATTTTACGGCATTGTTGACCAGGTTGACAAGGACCTGCTGTAAACGTGCACTGTCGCCTTTAAGCGCTTCGGGTAGGTCCGGATCGAGCTCGCTTGTCAGTTTAAGGGCTTTATCCTCGGTTATTCTATCCATCACGCTGTGCAGGTTTTCGAGCAAGTCTGCTGGCTTGATAGTTTCGTACTTGATCTTCAGTTTGCCTGCTTCCATCTGCGCTTGATCGAGCAAGTCATTGATCAGGTTTAGCAACCTGCGTGTATTGGATACGATCCGATTGGTCATATTTGTTTGTTTTTCGTTAAGCGGACCATAAATCTGTTCCAGGAAGATTTCTGCGTATCCAAGGATAGCGCTTAACGGCGTGCGTAATTCATGCGAGACCATGGCAACAAAGGTGCTCTTCATTTTCTCCACTTCGGCTTCCTTGGTGAAATCACGGAAGACAGCTACGGTCCCGACCTCGCTGCTATCACGGTCGAGCACATGACTGGAACTGACAGAAAGGGTTTTCTGGCCCCACACCACCCGATGACTGGAGAGTTGTCTGCTGGGTTTGGTCAACAGGCCAGCAAGTGTCCCTTTGTTTTTCGCATCCATAGGGCTGGCTTCCACCAGGTAATTGACACTGGCATTGAGGATGTTATTGATCGGTATGTCTATCAGGTGAGATAATGCCGGATTGGCCTGAATAGCATTCCCCTGGGTGTCGAACACTACAACCCCGTCAGCGATACTCTCCAAAATCGCCTGGCTGCGCCCGGCCTCGATGCGTTCGCGTGTGAGCGCCTCGGCCAGTGCGTGGGTGCGCTCTTTGACGATCTGGTCGAGGTTGGCGTTGATGTTTCGAAGTTCTTTGAGTGTCTGTTCGAGACTGCGAGAAGAGAGCCAGGAGACGAGAGCAATCATAAAAAAACCGAGCATTGCAAATGAATTTGGGACATCATTTTGTGACGATGCAAGAATAAAAATTTCTGTTGATGACACACCTGCGAAGATAAAACTGAAGATCGGTCGCAATAAAATGCTTGCCATAACAATGGGAATCGTAAACACAAAAGTACTGCGCCCATTCGTCAATTTGGAAGGTTCATCACTGAAAGACAAAATTACACTAATAAACAATAAAAACAATAAACTTGCAACCCAGCCGGGGATACTTTTGGCTCGATTAATAAAATAAAAAATTGCTGCCCCAAAAAAAACTGCTATCGGGGCAGCATACGTGACAAATCGTATGGAAGGTGCAATAAGAGCAAATCGATCAACTATTATTACGACAATAAAAGTAATAATAGCCAAAATACCTGTTCCAAAAAGAAGTATATTAAGCAATTTTCTGCGGCGCGTATCATCTGGATCCGCAGTTGGAACGGTTAGGAGTTGATTTATTATTTCAGACATAAATATCTATCCCTAATTTCTATAGAATAGTCCATACAACCTGTCTCCAGGGGAACAAAATTTCGTAATGTATTATCCTCTTGGGCGATGATTGGAATTTTGAAGATGTTGATAGCTTATTCATACTCAGCCAAAAATAATGCACTTAGAATTGCAGAGCGAACAACGAGTTCAGGAGTGTATAACCCTTTTCCTATCCAAAGAGGTGGATACGGTGGTTCCATGTGATCTGCTAGCCACATAACTGCTTTTTGTAAAGTTGTCTTTGGTACCTTTCCTCCTTGGTGTAACCACATTATCAAAGCCTGTAAGCAATATGCTGTCTCTTCTGCAGTAGGAAATTGCCACCCCCATGAACCATCTTCACGTTGAGTGCTTATTATCCATTCAACTGAAGGTGCGACTAGTTCATTAGCAAACCCTGCACTAGCTATGATGGCGTGAGAGGTCGTATAGTATGCAGATAAATTCCACTTGTCAAACCAATATGCATTAGATATTTGTTTCTTTTTCAAGAAACTGAGAACTTTTTGCACCGATGGCGAGGCGGAATTCATCCCTGCTTGCCGTAGAGCACCCAATGCATGGATATTTACGCTATTAGAACTGTTTGCCTCTAAGTAATAAGTGCGGAAGTGTTCATTTTCTTCAAATGCAAGAACAGTATTAATATCCATTGGTTCGCCAAAGCGAGAGAGAACTTCATAAACAACAGAAGTATCATCGCAATCTGGGATACTGTATCCAACAGATAATCCAATGCCCTTGTTTGGATTCCAACCTTGCTTTAGGAACTCTATAAGTGGTTGGAAAAGACTCTTGATTTGATTATCCCAGTTTTTAATTAAGGAAAAATTCCATAAGACCCAACTAGCTTCAAATACATCAAAGGGAATTAGATCTGGAACTCCGCCCCCGCCGTCTACATATTTATTTAGATAGGATAGCGCAGCTTTATCTCCTGGGTTAACAAATAGAGCATGGTAAGCAGTAGCTGAAGGACTATGCCCTATTGATCCATTGATCTCTTGCAAATTATCAATATCGAGCATGTCTTGACCATCTTTTCCTGCCATTTCAGTTGAAAAGGCAGCCGTAATATGGCGGTTAATCATTTTACCTTTGAGAAGACCTAGTTTTATCTTGCGCTGCTCACTAAGTTGTCCAAGGATTGATTCCGCTTGGCGCTGAATTAGGTCAAGCCTTTCAGCTTCAGCAACTAGTGTTGGAACAATCATTTCAAATCCAACCGTTGCACCATTGAGGTCAGCTTGTAATCCTTTGGTTGCACCACTTGTGATCTTTTCGAGGGCCAAAAGCCCTTTTTCGATTTGTTTTTTATCTTGTGCTCTTCGACCGTGGTATGTTAACGCAATCATTGCTGCTAAAGTACTAATAACACGATCATGATAATAAAAGGATTTTTCTGCCCCCCACGAACCATCAGGTAATTGATTCTCACATAACCAGTTAAGCGCCTGGCTGCTTAAACCCCAATCAATTTCACCGAGGCGTGCTACCCAAGCAGTGTCATAGGCCAAGTTTGACATTTTTCCGGGCCCGACATTATGTAAAAGCTGGTGGATTTGTTCTTTCATGTGTTTTCTGTTTGCACTTTGTCAATTTTTGGTATCCATGTTCCATTCAGTAGGTGTCCTACACCCAGCGTTAGTTCGCGATTTTCCAAATAATAAATTCGAGTTCTGCTAAGTTCATCCTCTGAACCAGACATGTATTCAACTTCCGGTACTCTCCGCGTATACAAGTGGTCATATAGAATATTGCGTAGTTGCATTTTATTCAGGTAAGAAGAAGGTGCAACCATGAAGTACAAATCTTCCTCTCCCCAGTTGATGAGCGGGTAATCGAAGACGGCAAACCTATCGAAGCCAATGAAGATGTTCGCTTTGTCTACGTACTCTCCATAATACATTTTTATGATTGTCTCTCGGTCAGGGACTTCTCCATGTTCTTTATAGTATTGCACGGCAAGTTCTGCCACGGCGGCGGTGGCACTCAGGTTGTCGGCAAATGCGCCGAAGAAAAGCCGGAAACGATCGTTTTTGCCTGTTGTTTCAGTAATCCCCTCAAATAGATTAGATAAATGCTCGTATGGCGTATTGGCCAAGTGCTTGCGATAGTCGCCATAAAAGCGTACACGCACACCGTATTCTTCATAAAACGACAGAAATTCCGGATAAGTCACCAGTCTGGCCAATCCCTCGCCGCCGATTTTTTGCATGTACCCGTCACGTGTGGCTAGAATCTCAGGTCCGATGACCGGGGTCAGCAAAGTATCTACGCCGTGATCGAAAAATAATTTGTAAAGTTCGATGTGGCGGTTCATAGCAATATCCATATAAGCCGCGATGGGATCGTCAAATTCCTGATCGCCATATTCCAGCATGAACCAGCGTCGCGTTCCATTGATGGGAAAAACAACCACCTTGGAACCAGATGCTCTAACAAGTTTTGCCACTTCTTCGGTGGGCAGGTTTAAAAATTCTTCAAGGGATGGATATTTTTCTGTCATGATTCTCTATTCTGTGTTGTCATCGTATTGCATTTTGCTCATTGTCATGAGCATATCCATGGTTTGCAGGTATTCCTTCCAGCCCGGATAGAGCGTGAAA
>CAZLOC010000046.1:0-15225 GCA_964560935.1 uncultured Anaerolineaceae bacterium
GGGTTTCGCTGGGGGATATGGTGATTTCGTGGGTAATGCCGTTAATGGTTAAGGTAGTTTTCATGGTTTATCCTCGGAATTTGAATCCAATGAGTTTGCGTATTGTGTGATTTTGTCTTCTATAAAATATACGCCTACGAGTAGGCTAATTTGAACCCTGGCTTCGTGCTTGTTCATTTCTTGATCTAGATACCAGATTTTATAAGCCAAGTCATTTTTGGAATAATATTTGCTGGGGTCAAAACCAACAAAACGTGTGGCTAATAATTTTCTACCTTGTTTGTTGACAAATTGATAAATAATCCTATCGTTTATTTTTAGGAAAACGATAACTGCTAAAAATACAGTTAGAGCTATAACAAGAACTATCGAATCCGACATAATAGAAATTTACACTTTGTTCTTCTTCATCTGCGCTGCGCCAATGCCAGCGCCGAGCGCAATCCCGATGCCGATGCCAAGCGCGTAGTTATCGAGCGCCACGCCCAGCGCCACACCGATAGCCACGCCGAACCCGATCCACATGCCCATCGGCTTATTCGATTTGGGCTCATTCTGTTCGTTTGACATGTTTCTTCCTTTTCTCCGGTTCTTTGGCTAGCTCCCGCAGCAGCAGGAACAACGGTAAAGCCAGCGAAACGCCGACAACTAAATTCGCGATGATTGCCAACCACCAGTTCTGGATGGGACGCTTGCGAAGTTCAAAGAAAATGAAAGCCCACAGCGCCAGGGATGAGACCAGCACGTCCGCGCTGAGGAAGGAGGCTACCTGCGTGGCGAGCATCTCATTGGCAAACAATTGCAGGTCGAGTCCGTTTTCAGCCAGGAACGGTATGAAAAAAGCGTAGGGGATGATCGTCCCCAGGATGCATAGAACGATGTAGACGGTCTTTTTCATGTCAGCCTCTATACCTAAAGGAAAATATTATTTTGCCTCAAAGCAGCGTTTAGCCAGCATTGCAGCCACGTCCATGCAGTATTCTGCCGATACCCATTCGTCTGTTGCTTTGTGGAAAGTGTTACGGGCCGCAGCCTCAATATCACCGTTGATATTGACCATACCTGTATCTTATCAGAATTTATCTGCCTTCTTGAAATCTATCAAGGTCCAATATCAAAAGCGCGTACTCATCCCCACAAATCCTTCGCCACATCCTCAAGCCCCAGAGAGTCGAGCTTCTCCCTCGTTGGGCGACCATTCCCCGGGTTCCAGCCGCGAGCGACGTAGTATGCTTTGATCATTTCGTCAAACGGGATTACGTACCCCTCCGCACCGCCTTCTTGATATGCTTCCAGCAGCGCTTTGGGCAGCTTATCGTTGGCGCGTGTTAGTCCCAGGCGAACATTGATAGCGCGCTTCAAGTTCCAACCGCGTTCGCCGCAGCGCATCATAGCCTCCACATCCCAATCCAGGCCGCAGGCGGCGTTGATCAGTTCTACTTGCGTTTCAGGTGAGACGTTGGCAAAGATACACATCACCAGCGAATTGTAGACCGTGCGCCAATCCTGGTGACGGGCGACGTTGGCCGCTTTTTCGGCGCCGTCATGCCGGGAGAAATATTCTATCCCCAGCTTCTCATTGGTGTGACCCCAATCCACAAAGAAGTAATCGGACTGGTTGTGGCAGGCGCCACGCGGACTGGTGGCATATACCAGCGCCATGCCGGAAACACCGCGCGGGTCGTGATACGCCACTTCCAACCCATTGACCTGCACGGCTTCTTCCTCTTTGCCAAAGTAGCGCCCCAGGAAACGCGACCCTTGCGCCAGTACCTCGCCGATACCTTCACGCCGCGCCGCGAGATGGACCAATTGCTCAACAACCGCCACATCGCCCCATTTCAGTTCGAGGCCACCCGTATCTTTGGATGTGATCACACCCTGCTCATACAGATGAAACGCCAGGCCGATGGTATTGCCCATGCTGATCGTGTCCATGCCGTACCTGTCACATAATTCCCCCAAGCGCGTAATTGAAGCAAGGTCATCGACCAGCAGGTTCGGCCCAAAAGAGGCGATGGTTTCGTACTCCGGGCCTTTGCGACGTACGCCGTCATCCAGGGTCACCACCCGCCCGCAAGCGATCACACAGGCATGGCAAGCGCTCGTCCCGCTCAAGATGCTCTCCGCCATCTTCGATCCGGAAACATCATCTACCTTTGCAAAACCGCCCTGGTGATAATACCTGGCAGGCATTGCGCCCATATACTCGGAATAATTGGCCGCGCTGGCCGTGCCCAGTTCGTGCATCACCCGCGACTGGTTGTCCTGTTTCAGGGCACGGTTGGAGGCCGAACGCAGGCCCGCATACACGCCGGAACGAGCCAGCGGCAGCGTCTCTTTTTTTCCATAGACAGCCACCGCTTTGAGATTCTTGGCGCCCATCACAGCGCCCAATCCCGTGCGCCCGGCAGTACGGCCGTGGTCGCAATAGATACCGGCAAACAGGACGCCGCGCTCCCCGGCTTCGCCGATCACAGCGACGCGTGCAGTCGAACGCCCGACTTCTGCTTTGATGATGGCCTGCGTCTCGTATGTATCCTTACCCCATAAATGCGCCGCTTTCCTGACCTCGAGCCTGCCCTGGTTGATCCAGAGATAGACCGGCTCCTTGGCCCGTCCCGTGATCCACAAGCCATCGTAACCCGCAAAACGCAGTTCAGGCCCCCAGAATCCGCCACAGTTGGATTCCGCCCATAAACCGGTAGCAGGTCCTTTCCCACAGATGACGAAGCGTCCCACCGTCGGGCCGGCAGTGCCCGAAAGCGGACCGTTCATAAAGAGCAGGGGGGCATTCGCTGACAAAGCATCCAATTCAGAGGTAAGGGAATCATATAGGAGACGCGCCGCCAGCGAAGCGCCGCCAAGGAAATCCTTTTCCCAAGCTTCCGGGACGTGATATTCTTCTGTAGCGCCAGTAGTAAGGTCGACTTTGAGAATGGACTGCATTGTTGAGATGCGCTAAAGAATTTCCGTGGTGACTTCTCGCGCGCAACGCACAAAGTCCAGCACTGTGGGAACGTTACGCATCATATACCCCAGGCTGCCCTTGACCTTCAGCTTATTGGTCATCATGGCAGTCATCGGGTCGAGTTTTCCGGTGAGAATAGCCGTAATATTGTTATAGGTGGCGCGCAATGTAAAGACCGGCTCGGCATAATTTTCGGGGTCGGGGTTATAATTCACAGAACGACAGGCGCCATGCCACAGATCCAGGTGAAAGGTGAGTTGTTCTTTCAAGCTGCCCTCTGGTTCAATGAAGAAAAATAAATCGCCCTCCCAATTTCTGGCGATCTGTGCATATTTTTCATCCGAATTCAGCTTGGTCTTCAAGCCCTGAAGCCATTCCGATGATGGAAATCGAGCGCTCACACTTACCTCCTTTTCGAAAAATCGTAGAATTAATTTTACCATTCCGCAGGTAAACAAAGCGAAAAAATGCATTGAAAGGGCTTGCAAGAAATGTAAAAATGGTCTATTCTTATTTTTGTATTTTGAAAACCGGTTCTGAAAGGAGGTCGCTGTATCGATATATTATCCTTTAGAATCCCTGTAACACCGTAAATTTCAATCTTGACCTGGAGGAGAAAATGAAAAAACTGTTCACACTTGTCAGCCTGATGGCCGTAGCCGCGCTCGTTCTAACTGCCTGTGGCGGCGGCGGCTCTGGCGCCGACAACTTGCTCGATGATATCAAGGCACGCGGTTATATTCTGGTTTCAACTGACCCGAACTATGAACCGCAGTCCTTCCTGAACACCGAAGGAAAACGCCCTTCTGACACGAAATGCCCATCCGATGCCTTGACGACTGCCGAAATGCAGGGCTTCGATGTAGACGTGGCAATTGCGGTCGGTGAAGGACTTGGTGTGGAAACCTGCTTTGCGACCCCCGATTGGGATATCATTACCGCTGGCAACTGGGCTGACAAATGGGACGTCAGCATCGGCTCTATGACTATCACAACCGCCCGCCAAGAAGTTCTGGATTTCAGCGTTCCCTATTACTACACCCCAGCCGTTTTTGCCGTAAGCGTTGATGCCCCCTACACCTCGATAGACGATTTGGCTGGCATGGCAGTGTGTGCTGGTTCATCCACGACGTATGATGTATGGCTCAATCAAGGCGATGTGGGCCTGCCCGCATCCTCGATCTATGCCCAGCCGCCTGCGGGCATCACCATTGTCCCGCTGGTTACTGACCAGGAATGCGCGCAAGCGCTGGCCGCTGGCCGCGAAGACTTCGCTGCCTATGTCACCTCACAGACGGTGGTGAACGCCAACGTCGCCGCGGGCCTGCCAGTGAAACAACTGGGGTCACCCGTCTTCTCTGAAGATCTGGCCCCCTCGTATGATAAATCTTCTACTCTGCCCACAGAATCCCTGCGCGCCGAAATAGATAAGATCATCACTGGCATGCACAACGATGGCACCCTCACGGCGCTGTCCATGAAATGGTTTGGTGAAGATATAACCATCGCTCCGATCCAGTAATCTTTTCACGCTCTTCTGGAAGCAGTTGAAAATGCTGCTTCCAGAAATTTTTATAACCTAGAGCAAGAGGAGTATTCCATGGAGCAATCCAAAAAAGGTGCTGAAAAAGGGTTAGCTGAACAACTCTACGCAGGACAACAACGGAAAAAACGGGTTTTTACTACAAACGTAGCGATCTCCTGGATTGTCTTGCTCTTAATCTTGTTTTACATCTTTAGTGGTGCCCAATTGTCGATTGGGGGGACACAGCTAAAAACGATCAACCTGGATACAGAATTCATGAGCGCCAATTTGACTTTTATTGCTGGCGGCATCACCCAGACAATCATGATTTCTGCATTATCCATTATGCTGGCAACCATACTGGCGCTGACGGCAGCTCTAGGGCGGCTCTCCACCTTTCCGCCTGTATATGCCCTGAGCACTTTTTATGTATCTCTGATCCGCGGAACACCTCTCTACCTGCAAATCTTTTTCTTCTTTTTGGCTTTGCCGCAATTAGGAATAATTCTGCCCGGGCTGTGGGCTGGCGTGTTGGCGCTCGGGCTGAACTATGGCGCGTACATGAGCGAGATTTTCCGCGCTGGGCTAAGCTCCGTAGGCAAAGGCCAGCGCGAGGCAGCCATTGCCATTGGCATGACCCCGGGACAAATGATGCAACGCGTTGTTATACCGCAGGCATTACGCTTTGCCATCCCGCCTACCGGCAACGAGTTCATCGCCATGCTCAAGGATTCAGCGCTGGTCTCCGCAACTGGCTTTGTCCACGAGTTGATGTGGCGCTCCACCAAAGTCGGACGCGCGCAATTCCGCAACTTGGAAGCATTGATCATGGCTGCCGTCTTCTACTGGATCATGACCTTGATTTTTACTTATTTCCAGAGCCGACTGGAAGCGAATATGTCAAAAGGAGATCGCTAACATGTCCACCATTGTTAAAATCTCCAACCTTGATAAATTCTTCGGCCGCCTGCATGTGTTGCAAAACATCTCATTGGAAGTCGGTCGTAGTGAAGTGATCTGCATTATCGGGCGCAGCGGCTCTGGCAAAAGCACACTACTGCGTTGTATCAACTTTCTGGAGGAGCCATCCAGGGGGACGATCGAAGTAGAAGGACTGGTCGCAAAAGCCGGCTCAAAAGGAAAGGAACATCGTGAACTAGTACATGCTATCCGTCTCAAGACCGGCATGGTCTTTCAGGAATTCAACCTGTTTCCTCACATGAGTGTGTTGGAAAACGTAATAGAAGGGCCCGTGACAGTCAAAAAGATGGATAAAGCCAAAGCCATTGAGCTTGCCGAAATGAACCTTGACCGCGTTGGCCTGCTCGAAAAAAGGAACGAATTCCCTAACCGTCTTTCCGGCGGACAAAAACAACGCGTTGCCATCGCCCGTGCGTTGGCGATGGAACCGCGCATCATGCTCTTCGACGAACCCACCTCAGCGCTTGACCCCGAACTGATCGGCGAAGTACTGACCGTCATGAAGAAAGTCGCCAAAGAAGGCATGACCATGCTGGTCGTCACGCACGAGATCGGCTTCGCCCGTGAGGTGGCCGACCGTGTGGTCGTCCTAGGTGAAGGCACCATCGTTGAACAAGGTCCGCCATCCGAGCTTTTTTCCAATCCCAAGCATGACCAGACCAAAGCGCTGATCGACCGCTACCGTTCAGCCGAAGGGTAGTGAACACACATGCAACCAAAATCCCGTCATTCGTGGACGGGATTTTTTTATACAAGAGGCAGTATAATCAGCCCGCAAATTTTTTACAGGAGCATAAAAATAGATGGAATCCAACCAAATCTCTGAAAGCGGAGAATACTGGAAAGAACACCTGCTCAGTTGGGAAGCCAGCGCTTATTACAAAGACACACCGCACAAGGCAGATCTCTGGGATCGGTTTTCCACAATCTTCCGCGGCGATGCCATGTATGTACGCATGAACGCTGCACTCGAACTGCTCAAGCCGCACATCGTTGGCAAAACCGTTCTGGACGTCGGCTGCGCCTCGGGGCGCTTCGCCTTCCAATTGCTGAATGCTGGAGCCGTCAAGGTCTATGGAGTAGACGTTTCTCCTGATGCCATTCGAATTGCAAACACACACCGCACACGAGCAGGCTTGGAAGACCGGCTCGATTTTTCGGTTGCGGATGTCATTCACCCGGATAAACCGCTTCCGAAATCGGACCTGGTAACTGCCCTCGGTGTGATCGAATATTTCGACGCCCGGGACATGTCCGCCTTCCTCGGCAACCTGCAAACGAAATATTTCTTTCTCGACTTTCCCGACATCGCCCGCCGCAAACAATTCCCCACCTGGCAACTGCGCCAGATTTACATCCGCGTCAACAAACTGCCGGGCGTGTACCTCTATCACCCTGAAGAATTCATCAAACTGGCCGAACCCTTCGGCTTTAGAAACATCTGGGTAGCGCAACGAGACGGTTTCTACTACATCACCAATCTGCCCAAAGCCTGAAGAATGAATCGAAAAATTGCCTGTCTCACGCTCGACATGGAGCCGGATTACGGCGACCCGGATGGACGCATCCGCCTGCTGGAAAATCCGGATTATCTCGAGCGCTATACCGACATCATAAACAAATACGATGCAAAAGTGACCATGTTCACGGTGGCATCGTTGTTCGAGCGTTTCGGGGAGTACTTTGAGCGTTTTGGCAAGCGCATCCCGCTGGAATACGCCGCCCACTCCTACAGCCATGATCCGCATAACGCCGCCAGCCGCGACGAGGTGGAGAAATCCACGCAGGTGATGAAACGCGTCAACGGCAGCGGGCTACTCGGTTATCGCGCCCCCATCGGTCAAATCACCAAAGACGGGCTCGGACATTTGCTGGACTTTGGCTATCACTATGACGCCAGCGTATACACATCCTTTCGCCCCGGCAAGTTTGGTTATACCAACCTGCACATGCCGAACAGCCCCTTCCGGGTCACGCGTGGAGACGAGAGTCTGATCGAGTTCCCGTTCACCAGCCTGTCGGGAGTCCGCATCGTGTTTGGTCTGAGTTATGTAAAATTACTCGGCTGGGGAATCTATTCGACGTTGTGGAGCATCTTCGGTCTGCCAGACGTCGCCCTGGCCTTGTCACATCCGCATGACTTTTACTTCCAGGAACTAGCAGAATTTCATGGTGCAAGCTTCGAGAAACGCGCCTTATCTCGGAATGCCACGCGCGCGTTCGATTACTACGATAAAATGGTTGGAAACCTTAAGAGACAGGGCTATGAATTTGTCTTCATGAGCGAAGCTTATCAGCATGTACTGTCTTTGAACGATCTAAAAAAGGTCGCCCTGCAAGATTGGAGATAAAAAAGCCCCCGTCTATTAACGGGGGAGTGCGCTGGGAGGGACTTGAACCCTCACGCCTTGCGGCACATGGCCCTCAACCATGCCTGTCTGCCAATTCCAGCACCAGCGCGGGCAGGTCGTATTATAATCGCCTTCACAAGCCTGTCAAGCAAACCTGCTTTCGTCGAGTCTGGGACCCGACGAGAAACTATTAGGAGGAGAAATGACTCGCATCGTTGTAGATGCCATGGGAAGCGATGACCATCCACAGCCGGATGTGGAAGGCGCTGTGATGGCAGCGCGCGAATTTGGTGTGGAGGTCGTCCTGGTAGGAGACGAATCAAAGATCAAACCTGTGCTTGCTTCCGTCAATCCGGGGGACCTGCCCGTCAGCATCGTCCATGCCCCTGAAACCCTGACGATGGAAGACAAGGGCATGAAACTGGTGCTTAAAGCGCGCCGCCCCGCATCCAAGAACTCGATGGCCATCGGCATCGACCTGGTCAAGAGCGGCGCAGCGGACGCCTTTGTCACAGCCGGTAACACCGGCGCGGCCATGGTGACCGCCTACTTCCGGTTGGGCACCATCCCTGGCGTGGACTTGCCCGCCCTGGCGCCTGTCTTCCCCACGGCGACCGGCACTTGCGTGGTACTGGACGTGGGCGCCAATCCGGATGTCAAACCGGAGAATCTGGTCCAGTTCGGTATCATGGGGAGCATCTATGCTCAAAAGGTGCGCGGTGTGGGTAATCCAAAAGTGGGGCTGGTCTCGAATGGCGAAGAAGAAGGCAAGGGCAACAATCTTGTCAAAGAGGCTACACCCCTGCTGAAAGAATCCGGGTTGAATTTCTACGGGAATGTGGAAGGCAAAGAAGTCATCGGTGGCAAGGTCGATGTGGCTGTGACGGATGGTTTCGTTGGCAACGTCATGCTCAAAACAGCGGAAGCCGTCGCCAAGCTGATCGTGGACAAGATCAAGGATGCCATTAAAGGAGGAGGTCCCTTAGCCATGCTCGGCGGATTGCTGGTCAAGCCCGCACTGGGCAGCATCAAGAAACTGCTCGACCCCAACGAACACGGCGCCGCGCCGCTGCTGGGCGTGAACGGGCTGGTCTTCATCGGTCATGGCCGCTCGGATGCCATTGCGATCAAGAACGCTGTCCGAGTGGCGAAAGAGGCTGTGGAAGCGAATGTGCTCGAGTCGTTGAAGTCGGCGATCGAGGAAAGCCTGAAATAATCATTGGACACGGAATGCACGGACGACACGGAAAAGGTTAAACTTCTACGGAAAGAACTAGGATGAACGTACGCGGTAAATTCGAGGGCAAGCACTCCGATTTAACTGGAAAAATTCTTGGATGCTTTTTTCAAGTCCATAAAGAGCTTGGTTACGGGTTCTCTGAAAAAGTTTTTGAGAACGCTTTGGCAATTTTGTTGAGAGAAAACGGTTTAAAGGTTGATCAACAAGTTCGCCTGCAAGTCTTCTACCACAACAAGGTTGTAGGGGAGTATGTCGCTGATATAGTTGTCAATGATATTGTATTACTGGAGCTAAAAGCCGCTGAGAAGATTGTTGACGATCACGCAGCGCAACTGCTCAATTACTTGAAAGCAACAAACATCAAAGTTGGACTTTTGCTCAACTTTGGCCCTACTGCCGAATTTCGCCGAAAAGTGTACGACAACGAACGTAAGGGCTCACTCTCCTGGCTCAAAGAGCAATAGTTCCGTAATAATCAAGATTTATCCGTCCATTCCGCGAAATCCGTGTCCCAAAAAGAGAGAATCATGAAAATCATCAAAAATGAAAAACTGATCAACCGTAATGCTAAAATCGGACAATACACCAGCCTGGGCGCGCTCGTTGTGCTGGGCGTTGGCATGTACATCTCATTCACACGACCTGAACTATTCATCTGGGCGGTTGCCGCGCTGCTGGGCGGCTTCACGCTGACCCAGATCGGGATGTATTTCGGCAACCGCTGGGGGCGCTCACCGCGTCCCGACGAAAAGCTGGACGCCGGTCTCAAAGGCCTGCCCGGTGACTTTGTCCTCTATCACTGGACGGCGCCCGTTGCGCACCTGCTGGTCGGCCCGGCGGGCATCTGGGTGCTACTGCCCTACCATCAGCGCGGAAATATCACTTATCGCAAGGACCGTTGGAGAATGGGCGGCGGCGGACTCCTGCAAGGCTACATGCGCGTCTTTGGGCAGGAAGGCATTGGCCGCCCGGATTTGGAAGCCGAAGCCGAAGTCAGCTCGCTGCGCAAAGCCCTTGCCAAAGAAATGGACGTGGACGAAATCCCCGAGATCCAGGCTGCACTGGTCTTCACCACGGATGGAGTCGAAATCGAAGCCGAAGATGCTCCCTTACCCGCCATGCCATTGAAGAAACTCAAGGATTTTATGCGTAACAAGGCCAAAGAAAAGCCGATTTCGGCAGCAGAGTTGGAGAAGGTAAAAGCGGCTTTGCCGGAATAAACGTTCTCCACACAAAAAGAAATTCGGACACGGACAACACGGGCGTCACGGAACCTTCCGTAAGAGAACGGAAAAAATCCGTCCAGTCCGTGACATCGTACCCGCAGGGTAAATCCGTGTCCTTTATTTTATGATACACTTGTTCTAACTTTTCCCTATTCTCTATTCTCTTCTCTCTAAACTCTATGACTTCTTACGTAGCCCTTGATATCGAAACCACCGGCCTCGACGCCAACCGCGATGTCATCATCGAGATCGGCGCGGTGCGCTTTAGCGAGCGCCGCGTGGAGGATGAGTGGTCGTCGCTCATCAACCCTGCACGCCACATCCCCGAGTTCATCACCGGCCTGACCGGCATCGACGACGCTATGGTGCGCCAGGCACCCGGGTTGCGCGACATCGCCCACGAACTGGAAGCCTTCGTCGGGGATGTGCCGGTCATCGGGCACAACGTACGTTTCGATCTGGGATTCCTGCAAAAAGCGGGCATCCTGCGCTACAACGAGGTCATCGACACCTACGAACTGGCCGCGGTGCTGATGCCGTCCGCGCCGCGCTACAATTTGGGCTCGCTCGGCCAGCAATTGGGCGTATTGCTGCCCGCCACCCATCGCGCGCTGGACGACGCCAAGGTCACGCAGGTGGTTTTCACCCGTTTGCTGGAACGCGCCCGCGAGTTGCCCATCGACCTGGTGGCCGAGTTCGTACGTCTCTCGGAGCCATTGGACTGGGATGCGCGCTGGGTTTTCCAACAGGTGCTGGCGTCCAGCGTAAAGAAAGGGGAGCAAGCCAAGGCCGCCGCCCAGAGCGCGTCGAAGGGGACAAAAAGAGGCGTAGGGGAATTTCCCTGGTTCCAGGCTGAACGCAACCGGGACAAGCATCCACCGCTCGAACCGGTTGACGTCGAGTCCATCCTCCCGTTGGATGAAGAAGAAGTCGCCTCCATCCTCGAATACGGCGGGCCGTTCTCGAGTTATTTCGAGGCCTACGAACAACGCCCCGAGCAGGTAGAGATGCTGCGCGCTGTCACGGATGCGCTCTCTACCGGCCGCCACCTGATGGTGGAGGCCGGCACCGGCGTGGGCAAGTCGTTTGCCTATCTCGTCCCGGCGGCGCTGTTCGCCATCCAGAACAACACGCGTGTGGTGGTCTCGACCAATACCATCAACCTGCAAGACCAGCTCATCAAGAAGGACATCCCCGACCTGCGCGCGGCGCTCAATCTGGACCTGCGCGCGGCGGTACTCAAGGGGCGCTCGAACTACCTGTGCCCGCGCCGATTGCAATATATGCGCCAGCGCTTCCCGGCCAACGAGAACGAGATGCGCGTGCTGGCCAAGGTGCTGGTCTGGCTGCTCGAGAACCAGTCGGGCGACCGCAACGAGATCAACCTGACCGGCCCGGCCGAGCGCGAGGTCTGGGCGCGCATGTCCGCCGAAGACGATGCCTGCGGCGGCGAGAGCTGCGTCAAGCATACCGGCGGAGCCTGTCCGTTTTACAAGGCGCGCCAGGCCGCCATCACAGCGCACGTGCTGGTCGTCAACCACGCCCTGCTGCTCTCCGACATCGCTTCGGGCAGCCACGTCCTGCCCGCCTACGACAGCCTGATCGTGGACGAGGCCCACCACCTCGAATCCGCTACCACCAACGCGCTGTCTTTTCGCCTGACCGAGTTCGACCTGGGACGGATGCTGAAAGAAATCGGCGGGACGACTTCGGGCGTGCTGGGCAGGCTCCTGGGCGAGACGAACGAAGCGCTGCGTCCCTCGGACTTCGGCCTGCTCCAACAAAAGGTCAATCGCGCCACCGACATGTCCATCCGTTTGGAAAACCTGAACCGCGAGTTCTTTCAGGTCTTGGGCGAGTTCGTGAAGTTCCAGCGCGAGGGACAGCCGCCCAGCAATTATTCCTGGCAGGCGCGCATCCTGCCTGCCACCCGTACCCTGCCCGGCTGGGACGAGGTCGAGATGATCTGGGACCAGACCGGCGAAACCTTCCGCCATTTGTTGACAAACTTGTCTGAACTATACAAGGAGGCGACCTCGCTTTACGCCGATGGGATGGACCAACTCGAAGATGTGATCAGCGACCTCGGCAACGTCTACAGGCGTTTGGCGGAAGCGGAAGCGAACGTCTCCGGGATGATCGAAAAGCCCAACGCCGGGACGGTCTACTGGATCGAGGTCAACCCGCGCGGCGAGCGCCTGTCGCTGAATGCCGCACCGTTACAAGTCGGGCCGCTGATCGAGAAGTACATCTGGCACGAGAAGTCCAGTGTCGTGCTGACCTCCGCCACGTTGACCGCGCACGGCTCGTTCGACTACATGCGCCGCACGCTGGGCGCGGATACCGCTGAAGATATGCAATTGGGGTCGCCTTTCGACTACGAGAGTTCCACCCTGCTCTACCTGCCCACCGACATCCCCGAGCCCAACCAGCCCGGTTTCCAACCAGCCTTGAACAATGCCCTGATCGCTACCGCCAAAGCCACCGGCGGGCGCATGCTGGTGCTGTTCACATCGTACGCTGCTTTAAAGCGCACCTCGCAGGGCATCACCGGTCCGCTGGCGCGCGAAGATATTTATGTCTTCGAGCAGGGAGAAGGCGCCTCACCCAATACGCTGCTGGAATCGTTCAAGTCCACCGAGCGCGCGGTGCTGCTCGGTACGCGTTCCTTCTGGGAAGGTGTGGACATTCCCGGCGACGATCTGTCGGTGGTGGTCATCACCAAGCTACCATTCGACGTGCCGACCGACCCGCTCATCTCCGCCCGTTCCGAGATGTACGAAGACTCGTTCCACGAATATTACCTGCCCGAAGCCATCCTGAAATTCCGCCAGGGATTCGGCCGCCTGATCCGTTCCCAGTCCGACCACGGCGTGGTGGCTATCCTGGACAAACGCGTGATGACCAAGCAATACGGGCGGCTGTTCATCGAGTCCCTGCCGCAGTGCACGCTCAGGCAAGGTCCACTGAACAATCTGGCGCGGCAGGCAGGTCAGTGGTTGGGGATGTAGTTCTGTGTGTCACTGCGAGGAGGCCCTGAGCGGAGCGAAGTCGAAGGGCCGACGTAGCAGTCTAAAGTAACCTGGGAACGAAAGATTGTATGTGCCCTGAGATTGCCACGACCCCTACGGGGTCTCGCAATGACACATGAAATGGGAGGTTTGATTGAGCAAAGAGTACTACCCACCTAAGAGGGGTACAATTCTGGGCACGCAACATATTTCCAAAATCTTAGCTATGAATCCAACCCCAGCCTCAAAACAAACCAATTCCCGCGCCTGGCGCGCCCTGTTCAACCTCACCCTCTTCAGCGCCTATTTCTACGCTTTCATGGAGTGGCTCTTCTTCGTGACCA
The DNA here is from genome assembly GCA_964560935.1 of uncultured Anaerolineaceae bacterium. Lineage (GTDB taxonomy): Bacteria > Chloroflexota > Anaerolineae > Anaerolineales > Villigracilaceae > JAABUE01. The sequence goes on from CAZLOC010000046.1 coordinate 13,650, forward strand.
AGCCCTCCTCCCTGTCCATCCTGACGCCCCTGGATGCAGCGCTGGTCCTGACCGTGACGGGTGGGATCGTTGCTCTGCCGCTCACCGGCAGCCTGATCGTCCTTTGCCTGCCCGCCTGGCTGGCCCGCAATTCAACCTGGAAAGCGCGCCTGCTAACCCTCGGCTACTTCGCCCCGGCGCTGATGCTCTCCGTCACCGCGCTGATCATGCTCGACAATTTCACATATACGGTCTTCAAATTCGGGATCGTCTCGACCAGCGGCGTATGGCGGGCAGTGTACGCGCTGGGATTCGCGGTCTTTCTCTGGCAAGCCTTGCGCTTTGTGGCGCGGACGGTCCGAAAGCGCCCAAAGAAATACGCCTCGTTCCTAGCCCTCGGCCTGCTGACCGTTTCGCTGGCGGCCATCCTGGCGACCGGCCTGTCTCGCGATGCCAACCTGGGGAATTTCAACACCCGCTACCGCAAGGTATCTATCGACCGCCCCAACATCATCATTCTGGGCGGGGACGGCCTGAGCGCCACTTATCTGTCGAGCTACGGATACGAGCAAGAGACTACGCCCTTTCTAAGTCAACTGGCCAGCCTTTCGCTGGTGGCTGAAAACGCCTTCCCCAATGCTTCCAGCACGACCGCTTCGACCGCATCCATACTGACCGGGAAGGAACCTGCAACCGTCAAGGTCTACCGTTACCCCGACATCCTGACCGGTCAGGATTCTTTCGAACACCTGCCCGGCATCCTGAAACAATACGGTTACAAAGCAGTGGAGATCGGCACGCCCTACTACGTCGATGCGGAAAAACTCAACCTGCTGGACGGATTCGATATCGTCAACAACCAATCCCTGAACCTGCCCGCCCTGGGCCTGCTCAGGTCGGTTTTAGGTAACACCCCATCCACATATTTCATCTGGACGATCCTGGAAAGAGTCAGTGAGCGCCTGCTGCACATCTTCTTCGTCGAAGAGATGCGGAACCCGCTGGCCGAGGTCACCGACCCGAACGCGCGCATGACCGACGAGGAACGGGTGGACCAGGTCATCGACCTGCTGGACCGGGCCGACCGTCCGGTCTTCATCTTTGCGCACCTGATGGACACCCACGGTCCAACTTTCTCATCTCACAAGCAGGTCTCTGCATCCGGGTCGAGCGGCGATACGCCCTGGGACGAGGGCCTCTACAAGGATGCTATCCGTAGCTTCGATGGTTACGTGGAGAAAATTTATAACCACCTGGCCCAAACCGGCCAGATAGACAACACCATCCTGGTAATTTACACGGACCACGGTTTCAAGTACTCTGTCAACCAGCGCATCCCGATCATCATTCATTTCCCCAAAAACGCACATACTGGTACGCTGAAAAATAACGTACAGATCATCGACATCCCGGTCACATTGATGGATTATCTCGGCATTCCCAGCCCGGCCTGGATGACCGGCACATCAATGTTGCAGGGCGAACCACCCGCCGCCCGGCATATTATCAGCGTGGTCGCCGGGTCGCCAAGGAAGATAGCGCCTCCGTTTTATCAAATTAAGATCGTGCAGGTGGTCATATGCCACAAATGGTACGC
>CAZLOC010000047.1:0-7902 GCA_964560935.1 uncultured Anaerolineaceae bacterium
AGCATGAGGACAAATCCTGGCTGACGCTGGTGACCTGCGCTGACTACGATGAGAAGGCGGAAACCTATTTGAAACGTTTCGTGGTGAAAGCTGTTCTGGTCCAGACCCGGCCTGCGCGCTGGTGGACCAACTGGCCTTAGTTAGTTCAATTACGAAGTGACAACCTTGAGGGGGGAGGCCTGAAACAATCGGTTATGAAATAAGGCGCGAAAAAAACAGATCCCTGATGTAGCCGGGTTGTGAAAACCGGCGGCGTCAGGGATTTTTTGGATTAAGAATCACCTGACTGGTGGTGAAATAGCCGGGGGGAGAGATACAAAAAGAAAAATCCTTGTTCTCCAAACTTTTGCCAACTTATTCATCCATAATGCAAATTATTAGCTGCGGATTCCATGGAATAATTCTTATAGTACTTTTGGGCTATGAGCGGATCGTTGTCCCAATATTTGATTTGTCACTTTACAGATCCATCGAACAAATGTGTAGACATCTATCCTTTCACGATTGTAAGCCTGACAATCATCCTGCAACTTTGTGATGAGTCCAATCATAGGAAAATAGTACTTAAGTATGATGTGTGGATGCGATGACCCTGAACCCTATATTTGATCGCTTTCCTTGGTTTATTTTTATTTCTTAAGGAAGAGTCCGAGCGAGCAAATAACGAAATCGCCATATCGGGCTTGCGTTTTTTATACCAGGGTTATGCTTGGTGGAGGAACCATGTATTCTTATTCATCGAAATCATCAGGGCATTTTATAATTTCTGCTTGGTGGCGGTTCATCAGTATCTCTGTCCTGTTGTTTGCATTGGGTTTATTTGTGCCAGTGCGCATAGTTGGCGCAGATGCGAATACTGATGCGAGCCCGCTCGCGCCCCGTTTTGTGCCCTTGCCGGATGTCACTGTGAGCACCGGATCAGTGATGTTGGGAGAGAATTTCACGATCAGTGCAACCTTCATGAACAATGGGAATGAAACCGGCTATGGCCCTTTCATTGACCTATATATTCCTCACGTCGGCTCGGATGGTGTATATCCTGATGAACTGACCTACGATGGTATCAGCCCGGCTTCGGGCGCGAATTACACTGCCACACTGGGCACAGAAACACTGACAGTCGTAACGCAGACTTTCCCGGATGATGGAACTGGTACCGGTTGTGTGAAACATCCCTGGGCGTTGAATAATGTCGGTTTCTTTCTGGATGTGTGTGGCACCGCTGGGGATCAGTTGGTCTCCATTCAATTGCCCTATGGGTCTTACACGCCCGGGCAACCATCCTTGACTGTTTCGATCCCGGCGCGCTTGAGTGAAAATGCCAACCTAGGGGACACTTTATCCATCCGCGCGCGTGCAGGCTTCATCTATGGGCGTACACCGATGGTGGATTGGTGTTGTACGACCCCAACCGATACCACGATTGTTTCAGATGCGGGCACACCAGATACCTGGGTGCCTTTTTCGGATGTCATTCCAACGGTAGTTATCTTTTCCAAGTCCACCGATGCAGGGGAACTGGCGACCGGCCCCAATAACCCGGCGACCTATACGCTGACGGTCAACGTTGCGGAAGGGCAGTCTTTTTCCAATATCGATATTACTGACAACTTGCCCAACAGTATTGTTTATCTAGGCAACTTGACTGTTAATCCGGCCGCAACAACGGTGAGCGAACCACCTGTTGGCAGTCCATATAATGGGGCGCAGGTCCTGCTCCACTGGGATGGGCCTGTTTCCAGTGATATTACGGTTACGTTCGATTACTATGTGCCCGAGTTGGATGCAGATGGCGGGGTAATCGCGCCTGGTTCAACCACCAACGCGGCTACGTTGGATGCCATCACCTGGATTCCGTCCGACGGTTCGCCGCCGTTGGATGTCAGCAGCGGAGTAGGCCCCGGCGTAGCCAACCACAGCGACAAGCCCATTACGCTGGGCAAAAGCAGTTCGCTCGTCTTTGATCCGGCTGCGAATGGCGCCACACCCGGAGATATTGTTCGTTATACGCTGAATTTTGATATTTCCGATTATTTTGGATATGCAAATTTAAGCCTGGAAGATATTTTGTCTGATGGGCAACATTATTTTCAGAATGCGACCTATTATCCTCAGTTGAGTATCACACGTGATGGAGGAACACAGACCTATGCGTTTGCGGCAGGTAGCGTTGATGTGGCCTGCAATTATACGGACACGGGCTTCGGCGGGGAATGTGACAGTCACGATTATACCGATTCATCTTTACCAGATAATAATGGAGAGACGGCCGTCATCTTCGACATTGCTCAGGAATTGATTGATCGTGTGGGCAGTGATCAGGTTCTAGGTGATCTGGTAAATGATGGCGGCAGCCCGGCAAATATCACCACGACCGGAACGGTCACATTTTATGCCCTGATCCAGGATACCTATACCGATACCTATCCCGGCGATAGCGTCAAAATGGGGGATTCCCTGAACGATTCGGCCACGATCTCTGGCAACCAGGTGGATCCAGCCACTTGTAACCCCGGACCATGTACGATTACGGCAACAGTTTCCGGCGAGAGCGCCAGCGCCGGTATCAGTGTCGGGCGCGGTACACTGGAGAAGACCATCGTGGCGCGCAACGGCGCAGTTTGCAACCCGGCTACTTTCGATCCCTGTACAACGGTACAAGTAGCTGCCGGAGATGTCATCACCTATCGCATTACTTACCAATTACTGACCGGTGACTTTGCCAACTTGAGCCTGACCGACTTCCTGCCCCTGCCCATTTTCCATGCGGACGATCCCAATGTGGATGGGTCCTCGCTGGCGACCTGGCCGAAGTACGCGGGCGCAGCGCTCATCCCGGACCCCGGAAGCTGGATGCTGGGCCCGGACGATACGCGCGGTTTCGACCCGAATCCCGTCTCCATCTCAGATCATTTAAATGACAACTCGGTCAAATTCGAGTTTGGCTCGTACGATGACCCAACCAATTTGCCAAAAACAATTGACTTGCTGTTCACGGTACGCGTCACCAATGAGAAATTTGGTGATGGCTTGAAGATGCGCAACAGCGTCTTGCAACAGGATGCCAACAGCCCAGGTTCGGTCTCGACCACCAATAATTTCATCGATCTAACCCTGACTGAACCGATTCTGGTAGGTGAGAAGACGGTTGTGTCAACAGATCATACCGGTGTAGAACCGAATCCCCCCATGGCGCCTCCTGTGATATTTGAAATTCCCGGTGGTTCGGGCGCCCCCTGGAATTCGGGCGCGACACCGATCAACTCGGATTACCTGGATGCCAACCCGCTCGGTAGCGGTATCGGGGGCATCGATGGCGGCGACATGGTCAAGTTCGCCATCGTGATTGAGAACACCGGCAGCGGCATCAACGGTGCATTCGACATCACCTTGAAAGATGTATTGCCTGACGGTTATATTTTCCCTGGTGTTGGGCTGGGTGGTTTCAACCTGCAAGCTCACCGCGGTGACGGTAAAGCGCTTGACGATGGTACGGGCTCCGGGTTTGAGTTTTTAGGGCCAAATGGCGATGCCACCGACTTCTTCGGGAACGGTATCCGCTTGAGAGACCCGGCAGACAATCCGGCTTTCGCTCCTTCTGACCCCGAATATGGACAGGGCCTATGTCAGTTGCATGAGGCGACCAGCGGTAAGAATGTCATCATCGTGACCTACGACCTGATGGTCGATCCGGACATCGCTCCCGGGACTATGTTGCAAAACGAGGGCCAGGTCACCAGTTACTCCGGCAGCGAGGGCGGCGAGCCGTATATCCCGGAGCCGATCACGGATTCATCCGGTAGTGAAATCGGCAGCCCGGCGCTGCTCAAGGAACTGGTGGGGACGGAAATCGACAATTCGGCTACCACCAATACCAATAACAAGACGCAGGTGGTTATTGGAGAATTGGTAACGTATCGTCTGACAGTCACTCTGCCAGAGGGCATCAGCCCCAATACGCAGATCGTGGATACACTCGACGCTGAACTGGCCTTTGTGAGCCAGGATTCTTTCACGAACTCAAACTCCACCGATGTGACCATCAGCGGCAGTACCACGCCGACGATAACAAACAATGGGGGAACAATCACCTGGGATTTGGGAACCGTTGATAATGGTAACGACGATAATGCTGTTGCCGAAACCCTGACCTTTGAATACACAGCAGTTGTGCTGAACATCAGCGCTAATCAAAGCGGGAGTACGCGTAATAACTCCGCCAGCATGACCTGGAATACAGTGGATGCAGATGGCGATACGGTCACTGGCTCACAGGGGCCGGTTTCAGCTGAAAATGTGACGGTCATCGAGCCTGTCCTCAATATTGCTAAGACAGCCAGCCCAACAGCCGGAGATGCGGGCAACACGGTTGAGTTCACGCTGACGATTACTCACGATACAGCCAGTGAAACCGACGCCTACGATGTGACCTTGAGCGATCCGCTGCCATTGTGTGTGGCCGGCGGCGCTTCGGCGATCGATAACCCGGTCATCTCTTCGGTGACAGATTCGGCCGGTCTGGTAACTGCCACGGATTTCGCGTTGAGCGGGGATAACGCCTCGGGCTGGACCCTGAGTACCCCGGCCGGGAGCAGTTTCGATGTCCCGTACGATACGGGGCGTAGTGTCGAGATCAAAGTCAGCGGAACAGTCGCCTATTGCGTCCGTCCAACTCAGGCGTTCACCAATACCGCCTACCTGTACTGGACGAGCCTGGATGGAAATGTAGTTGACCGCACGTCCTACAATGCGGATTCCGATGAACGCACCGGCGCAGATGGCGTGGGAGCCGGATTGAACAATTATGCCGACAGCGCGACTGTCACGTTTACAGTGACCAGCACAGCCCCGGTGAAATATATGCGCGTGACTTCTGAGACGCATACTTCCGAGCCGGTTACCCCCTTCCAACCGGATACAGGCTCGTCTGTTCCGGTCGCGATCGGGGAAATTATCGGTTACCGGCTGGTGGTGACCCTGCCTGAGGGTACCAGCCCCAACTTCCGCTTAATGGATTACGTTCCGAACGGCATCACTTTTCTGAACGATGGCACGGCCAGGGCTGCATTTGTTTCTAATAGCGGTATTACATCCGGCGATTATTCTTTCCCAGCCCCATCTACTTTTGTAGTGCCTGCGGTAGGAGATCCAAATTGCCAGTTAACAGGTTCGGTTGCGGTAGGTGATACGCCGGTCATTCCAGTCGCTTGCCCGGCCCTGGCGGATTTAAATGTGAGTACCTCCGGCACATCCGATGGAGATACTTACAACTCCAGCACTGATGTCAACTTTTTGCTTGGCACCTTGCAAAACTTGGATAATGACGCAGATGCCGAATATGTAATCGTCGATTTCAATGCCTTGGTGGATAATAATGGTGGTGCAAACAGCAATGACAAAGGTGAAACACATGGCAACCGCCATAGGGTCTATATCAACGGCGCTTTGGTTGCTGGGTATTCCAATTATGTGTATAGTAAGGTAGTTGAGCCTTCGATCACGGACCTGGCTAAAAATGCCAATCCGGCCAGCGGTGACGCGGGCGATACCATCACCTATACATTGACTTTCTCGAATGGCAGCGGAACGCCCGCCAACGATTCCACCGCCTTCGATGTGGTTCTGACCGACACGATCCACCTGGATATGACTGCCGACCTGGGCGCGATGACCGTCACCAGCGACGACGGCGGCGCTGCTTGCGCCACAGGCGTGGATACCAGCAATTCCAGCGGCAACAGCCTGGATGTGCGCTTTGCATCCATTCCCGTTGGTTGTGCCGTAACGGTTACCTATACCGCCACCTTGAATGGGAGCGTCACGGCCGACCAGGTGCTGGACAACACCGCCGACCTGACCTACACCAGCCTGCCCGGCGACAAGGGTACTGCGCCGAATTCCACCGGTTCTACGGTTGAGGATGGCGATGGCGCGGATACTACGGATGAACCGGGTGGTCCGTATGGTGAGCGTGATGGCGAGGGCGCCAACCCGCCCAACGACTACAGCGACACAGCCAGCGCCCAGGTGACCGCCAATGCGCTCGACCTGGTCAAATCGCTGGTGGATAGTTCCAACCCTGACACCCTCGATCCCGACCTGGCCATCGGTGAAATTGTCACCTACCGTCTGGCGACGGTTCTTCCCGAAGGCACCTCGCTGGCCTTTACAGTTGTCGATACACTGCCAGCAGGCTTCACATATGTTGCTGATAGCGCCCGCCTGTCATTCATCGCCGATGATCCAATGACTGTTCCCGCCGATATTTCTGGAGCGGACAACGACGCCCTGTCGCCAACCTTCGATCTGGCTCCCTCAGGCCGCGCAGTTTTTGACTCCCCGACCAACACCCTCACCGTCAGCCTCGGCGATCTGGCCAACAACGACCGCGATAATACCAATGCCGAATATGTGGTCATTGAATTCGACGCGCTGGTCAATGACAGCGCCGATAACAATAATACCGATCTGGATAACAACGAGTACACCGTCTCGATTGACGGTAATATCAAAGGTCCGTCCAACCAGGTGGAAACCCGCATCGTGGAGCCCTACCTGGACATTGTCAAATCGGCGGATGACGATACCTGGATTTACGGCCAGACCGTCGAATACACACTGGACGTCACTCATATCAGCGGCAGCGCCAATCCGGCGGACGACAGCAATGCAGTCGCTTATGACATTGTGGTGACGGATACCATCCCAACTGGACTGACCTTCGATAGCGTGACCTCGCTCCCGGCAGGATGGACACAGAACTACAGCGCACCGACCCTGACCTTTAGCTGCCTCTCTTCGAACAGCTGTTCCTTTGCCCTATCTGATACAGCTCCCAGCATTGTCTTCACTGTTACCGTGGACGTTCCCCCGGCTGCGACCATCCTGGCCGGCACAGATACCGCTACGAACAATGTCGTCATGACCTGGACTTCCATGCCCGGTATGAACGCGGATGAACGCACCGGCGCAGGTGGTATCGATGATTACAGCGCTTCGGCCTCCCACGATGGCGCGCTGGAATACTACGCGCTTGGCAACCGCGTCTGGTTCGATACGGATAACAACAGCCAGATCGATGCTGGCGAAGTCGGCGTGGATGGCGTGACTGTCCATCTGTACATAGACGATGGCACCGGCAATTACGTGGATACTGGCCTGACCGATGTTACTTCTGGCGGCGGCTATTACCTATTCGACCACCTGGAAGCAGGCGACTATATCGTTGTACTCCCGGTCTTCAACTTCACTGGAACAGGCGTGCTGGTTGATTATTACTCTTCCGGCACAACCATGGATGCGAATACTGGCGCGCCGACCGAAACCCCTGCGCCCTCTCCTGAAACTGATGCGGGTGACTCAGATGATAACGGTACACTACAAACTGGCGTGACTTTTACCGGCGCGGTGATTTCCCTGCCTGTCACGCTCGGTCCAACGGGTGCTACTGAACCGACCGATGACGATGACTTCCGCAACGGGACCAGCGAGGACAGTGAACAACCGGATGCGCGTTCGAATCTCTCTGTGGATTTTGGCTTTTACCGCGCCTCCATCGGGGACCAGGTCTATTACGACAATAACTTCAATGGAACCTATGACGCTGGCACAGACCAGCCACTTGGTGGTGTCACCCTTCGTTTGTACGTGACCGACGGAACAACCACCACTGAAGTTGCCAATACTACCAGCGATGCAGTCAGTGGGCAGTACCTGTTTCCCAATCTGCCGCAGGGGGATTACATTGTCACGATCGAAGGCCCGGCGAACACTGCCAGCACGTTGGATACATCCAACGCCACCGATACAACCACCCCGGGCACCAACCAGGATGACAATGACAACGGCGTTGGCACTGGCGGCGGCGCTGCGCCTTACGTGGTCTCTTCCAATACCATGCCG
>CAZLOC010000047.1:8002-15169 GCA_964560935.1 uncultured Anaerolineaceae bacterium
GACTGGTGCGGGTGGTTACTACCTGTTCGAAAACCTGTATCCTGGCAATTACGTGGTCTCCGTCGCGGCCTCGAATTTTGGGGCCGGCGCAGTGCTGGAAGGCTACTGGTCTACGGATACGTACATGAATGCAGACGGGACCACCGGCGAAACCGCTGCCCCCACGCCGGAAGATAGCCAGGATTCGGATGACAACGGCACCTTCCAGTCCGGCTCGGTTGTATCCCTGCCTGTCACCCTTGGCCCAGTGGGAACAACAGAACCGACCGATGATGATGACCTGGAAGCCGGTGTGAATCACGGTTCCCAGCCGGATGGCCGTTCCAACCTGACCGTGGACTTCGGCTTCTACAAGACTGAGATCGGCAACCTGGTCTTCGGCGATGTGAACAAGAACGGCGCTTATGATGCCGGGATTGATACCTTATTGGATGTCGTCACAGTGTACTTATATGCTGAGAATAACACGACTGTCTTGGCGTTGGCCACCACAACCGGTGGCGAGTACTTTTTCTCCAACTTGCCTGCGGGCAATTACATCGTCAAAGTGGATGCGCCTGCTGGCACGGTCAGCACCCGCGATGATGCCGACCTGAACGATAACACCACCACCGGCCCAGACGTCAACACCGACGATAACGATAACGGCCAGGGCACCAGCGGCGGTCTCGTTACAGCTGGTGTATTGAACATGACTCCGGGCTATAACGCTACAAAGCCCAACAATGTTGTGGATGACGGTACTGGCTAGCAAGTCGAATATGGTGTGACCCGTAATCCCACTGTCGACTTTGGGTTCACTACCGTATATGCGCTCGGCAACCGGGTCTGGTTCGATACAAACAATAGCCGTGTGATCGATAATGGCGAAGGTATAAATCTGTCGGGTGACAAAGTGGGCATTGATGACGTCCTGCTCCAGTTATACGTGGATGATGGATCCGGCGCGTTTATCGATACCGGCAGGACTGCAACTACAGCCAATGGCGGCTATTATCTCTTCGATAACCTGGAATCGGGTAGTTACCAGGTCATCATCCCGGCCTCCAACTTTGCCAGCGGTGGACCGTTGTACGGTTACTGGTCATCACAAACCACGCGTCAAAGCGACGGCTCCCTGGACGAAGCCCTGGCTGATTCACCCGAAACGAACCAGGATTCAGATGACAATGGTACGCGCCAGGTCAGCGGCGCAGTCGCATCACAGACTGTCATCCTTGGCCCCGGAAGCGTCGAGCCAATTGGAGAATCGGCAGTGGACGTGGACGCCCTGGCCCCCGGCGCGCTCCACCAGGGCAACCAGCCCGATGCCCAGGCCAATATGACCGTGGATTTTGGCTTCTACACCATCACCCTCGGCAACCAGGTCTGGAACGATGCGGGTGCGGGCGCCAACAAAAATAATGGCCTCCTGGACACTGACGAATCTGGCATTGATAACGTTACCGCCGAACTCTACGCCGCGAACGGGACCCGGATCATGCTGGTCGGGCCAGATGGCATTCCCGGCACTGCCGATGATGTGGCAGCCGAAACTACTACCGGCGGCGGCGGATTCTATGCCTTTACAGGCCTGCCCGCAGGCGATTACATCCTGCGCATCCCGGCTTACGAATTTGAAGGCGCTGAAACCCTGCGAGATTATGAATCCAGTACCGGGCTGCTGCCAGCCAGTTACTATGAACCGGCTCCCAGTGCCGACCTGGACACCACAGATTCCGATGATAATGGTTTAACCATCGGCGGCGCGCTCGGATTGGGTAGGTATGTCCAGACCGAAGTTTTCAGCCTCACGCCTGTTGGTGAGTTGACTTACGATAACGACACCGGTACCACCGCCGAGCCGCGCGTGGACTTCGGCGTGTACCTTTTTCGCCAAGCTGATACTTCCGTTACCAAGAATGACGGACAGGACTTCTATCTCCAGGGCGGTGTTCTGACCTACACGGTCGTGGTCCGCAACGCCGGTCCCTCGGATGTGATCGGCGCGCAGGTTAGCGATCCGCGCCCCTCGCAGATAACTTCCTGGGCCTGGGCCTGTACCGGCACAACGGGCGGCGCTTCCGAATGTGACGGGGTCGTCGATACCACCTCAGACTTTATCGACACGGTCGATCTGCCCATCAATTCTTCCATCACTTACACGGTGACGGCCAATGTCGATGCGGCTGCAACCGGTGACCTGGTCAACACAGCCACCGTCACGGTTCCGGCCGGTTACACAGAAATCGATGCTACAAACACTTCCGGCACCGATACCGATACATTCACTGCGCTCACCGTCACCAAGGACGACGGTGTAGAAGTTGCTGCGCCTGGTTATATCCTTACCTATAGTATTTTGGTTGAAAACACTGGTAACGCAGACCTGACCAATATCACCGTGACCGACACGTTGCCGGATGATGTCACCTATCAATCTGCTTCGCTTCCACCCGACTCGGTTTCCGCTGGTGTGCTTGTCTGGAACGGGATCAGCATCACTGCGGGCAACAGCTACTCCATTGATGTGCAAGTGCGCGTGAATGACACACCCGTCAACCCGGCCATTACGAATCTGGTGGAAGCCACAGACGTCGATACTGGTGCGACCTCATCCGACACGGACATCGATACGATCGCGGTTTTGAATGAAAAGACGATTGTCACGACCAATATCAACAACGATATCAACCCGCAGGTGCTGATTGGGGAGGTCGTAACCTACCAGATCGGCCTGACCATCCCGAACGGGACGCTGATTGACTTGCAGGCGCTGGATGTCCTGGATGAAGGCCTGGCCTTTGACGAATGCCTGAGCGTCTCGGTATCGGATCCGATAGTTGTTACCACTACCCTGGCAGGCGGCTTTGCTGACGCCTGTCCCGCGGATGCAGGTGACCCGAACGTGACCAACTCCGGTCATAACGTGGTCTTCGATTTCGGTGATGTAACCAACGCCAGCGCAGTCGACCAGATCATCATCGTCCAATATACGGTGGACGTACTCGACATTACTGCCAACGTGACTGGCGTGACCGGTATCAACAACAACGTCACCTGGACTTGGAATGGTGGTACCCGAGAAGCTTCCGCGCCCCCGCTGGAAATCCTTGAATCGGATATGTCCATTCTCAAGGATGCAATGCCGTCTGTGGCTTTGCTCGGCAGCACGATCACCTTTACGATTGATATCGAACACACCGATATCAGCACCGCAAATGCATACGATGTGGTCGTGACCGATCAACTGCCCTCCGGCCTGGAGTACATTGGCAATGTAACAGTGACGGGTTTGGCATACGACCGCTTCAACTACGATGCCGGAACTTCTACGGTCACATTCGAATGGGATGTCTTCCCCTTGCTGGCAACCTCCAGTATCACCTTTGAAGCCACATTTGTTGGGCCTCCGCCGGTCGTCAACGAGGCCAGTGTAGCCTGGACCAGCATCCCGCTCGATCCGGGTGTGCAATCGAATTACAACGTCAATTCCACCGAACGCTTCTACGATCCGCTTAATCCTGCAGGTGTGAATAGTTATGGCGCCTCGTCCAGTGTCACGATCAACAAACCACCCTTGCCTAAGACCGGCTTTGCTCCTGGAAGGAGAACAGCTTTACCAGCGCAGCCGAAAGAAAATGAATACCGACAACTGGACGCATTGACATTGGAGATCCCACGCCTCGGTGTGAACCTGCCCATCTTGGGTATCCCGGCCACAGATCAGGGCTGGGACTTAACCTGGCTCTCGAACCAGGCCGGATGGCTGGAAGGAACCGCGTATCCTACTTTGGCTGGCAATACCGGTATCACCGCCCATACCTATTTAGCGGATGGTTCGCCTGGCCCCTTCGTCAACCTGGGCTCGCTCTACTGGGGTGACAAGGTCTATATCCACGCCAACGGGAACAAGTATACCTATGAGGTGCGCGAAGTGCGCCTGCTCTGGCCGGAGGATGTCAGCGTGCTGCGCCATGAAGAATATGACTGGATCACGCTCATTACCTGCCGCGAGTACAACGAAAAGAAGGATGACTATACCTACCGTGTGGCGGTGCGGGCCGTGCTCGTAAACGTGGAAGCTAAGTAACATCCAGCTTAAAACGAAAAGGTGACAGCCACTGTATGTGACTGTCACCTTTTTTGTTTATAAATATCCAGGCAGGCGACCGGCGGCACCCGGAAACGCTCCCTTACCGTTGCTGCCTCTCGGCCCTGGCGGGGTTCGGCAGGCTCCGCCGCGCCGGGCCTGCCCGGACAGGCGCAAGCATACTCGAAGAGAGGGAGGCTGTCAATTCACGTGCTTACAGCATCCCTAATTCTTTTTCTGCCAGCGTGATGGCCTCGACGAAGATTTGTAATCCCTCGTCAATTTCCGCTTTGGAGATACTCAAGGGCGGCGCCACGCGGATGACGGATTTTGCGCAACTGAGCATCAGCAGGCCGCGTTCGAAGGCCAGTTCCACCACACGCTCGGTTAATTCTTTGGCGGGTTCTTTCGTTTGTTGATCCTTTACGAACTCTACCCCGATCATGAGGCCTTTGCCACGGATGTCCCCGATGCTTGGATGGCGGTGCATGATCTCTTCCAGCGCATCCAGCACATAGCAACCCATGTCCGCGGCGTTTTCCATATATTCGTTTTCGATCATGTCGATGGTTGCCAGGGCGGCTGCGCAAGCAATTGGGTTGCCTCCATAGGTGTTGCCGTGTGTGCCCTTGCCCCAATCCATTACGGACTTACGCGCCACACAGGCGCCCAGCGGCATACCCGAGGCGATCCCTTTGGCAGATGTGAACATATCCGGTTCCACGCCATAGTGCTCGATGGCCCACCATTTGCCGGTGCGTCCCATGCCGCATTGCACTTCATCCACGATCATCAGGATGCCATGCTTATCGCACAGCTTGCGCAAGGCCGGGTAAAAACCATCCGGCGGGATGATGTAGCCGCCTTCACCCTGGATGGTCTCTACCAGCACGCCGGCCACCTCATCGGGCGGCAGGATGTGGTCGAGGATTTGCTCCTCGATGTAACGCACGACGGTCTCGCCATAGTCTTCGCCTGGCTTGCGCTCCAGTACCGGGCGGTAGGGATCAGGAAAGGGTGCATGTACAACGCCGTTCATCAGCGGGTAGAAGCCGCCATGGTAGGCTGGTTTGCTGGCGGTAAAGGTCACCGCACCCATTGTGCGCCCGTGGAAAGCGCCCGTGAAGCCGATGAAATTCATGCGCTCGGTGTGATAGCGAGCCAGCTTGATGGCCGTTTCCACAGCTTCCGTGCCTGAATTGGTCATAAATGATATGGCCTGTTCTTCGAAGGGCGCGATTTCATCCAGTTTTTCGCCCAGTTCGATCCACTTCTCGTGATAGAAGTCGGATGAGATGTGGATGAACTTTTCAGCCTGTTCCTGAATGGCCTTGACGACCTTTGGGTTGGCATGGCCGGTCGAAACCACCGCGATTCCGCCCATAAAATCCAGAAATCGGTTGCCGTCCACATCCCACACTTCGGTGCCTTTTCCATGATTCATCGCAAATGGATAACCGCGTGGATAGGATGGCGATATGACGGCGCGGTCGCGTTCGATCAGCGCTTGGGCTTTTGGCCCGGGTAACTTCATTGGTTGCATATTGCAGAAACTCCTTCAATGGTTGGATCGCAGACTCTTGTGCTAAGCCGTCGTGTTGAGCTTGTCGAAACATCGTCGAAGCATCAGTCCGCGATCCTCTTATTCAGACGCCATTTGTGCCAGGGCCAACGCGCCAAGTAGACCGGCGTCATCGCCCAAGGCGGCAGTCGTGATTACCAGGTTTTCGAGATAACGGGGATTAAAGACATGAGTACGCAAGCTGGTTTCGAATGGCTCGAAAAGCAATGGGCCGCTCTGCGAAACACCACCGCCGAATATAACGATGGATGGATCGAAGGTGTGCAGGAAACTGGCTACGCCAATGCCCAGATATTTCCCGGCACGCGCGAAGGCAGACCTGGCCAACGCATCGCCGCGTCCGGCTGCTTCGGCGACGGTCCGCGCGTTCAGGTCTTCAACGCTGCTTAACTCGGACTTTTGGCCTGCTTCCAGTTGTTCACGGATGTACCGCACGATGGCCGGACCGGAGGCCAGCGCCTCCAAGTGTCCCTCGTACCCGCAGGAGCAGACGGGACCATCTGCCAGCACAGTCACATGCCCGAGTTCGGCAGCCAAGCCATGATATCCGTGCAAGAGGCGATCTCGAACGATCACGCCGCCGCCTATGCCGGTGCTGATAGTCAGGTACAACAGGTCATGGTGTCCGCGTCCGGCGCCGAATTTCCATTCCCCCAGCGCGGCCAGGTTAGCGTCGTTATCCAGGTGGGCGGGCACGCCGAAGTGTTGGCTGAGTTTTTCGGTCAGGGGGAAGTCATGCCATTCGGGGATGTTAGGGGTAGCAAGAACGACACCGCTCTTCGGGTCGAGCGGACCGGGGGAAGCCATGCCGATAGCTTTGACCGTGCGATCTGTGGGCCAGGCTGATTCTATAGCTTTGACCAGCCGGTCAAAGGTACCAGGCTCTTTCGCATGGCTGCGGGTCCGTTTGTGGGTGATGGGGGTGATGTTATCTTGTCCGTACGCGGCAACGCGGATGTGCGTGCCGCCAATATCCACCGCAACGAAGGTGCTCATGCAGACTATTATACTGGGGGGGTGCAAAGGCGGCAATGGCTTGCCTGTGTTTGAGTTTTTATGCCAGTGATACCCAGGTCTCGTCCACCAGTGTTTGCCTATGGTTCCTGACCTGGCTGATGAACCAGGCTAGCTTCTCAATATCTTTTCCCTCTGTATGCCCATCTATGATCGTGAAAGCCAGGAACAAATCCCAATCACAGATTGTATCAAGGAGATGTTGAAACCATTTGAGATCGTATTGACCGTTGTTTTTGAGTTGTTTCCAGAAGGTGTAGTTTTCATCGTGATATTGAATAATGTTGAGCAAATCGGCATCATCCGTAAACTCGCTGGCAAACGCCCGCGCTAACGACTCGTGGCTACGGGGATGATTCGGGGGCACGCCTTCCTGGCTGGCTTCGGCTTTGAACGAATCGTGGACGTGGATCAGGAATCTTAGCTTCCAGTAATCATCTTCTTTAGGCAATCGATGTTTCAGCCGTTCGAGGTTGGCTTCCAGTTCAGCGATATGGTA
>CAZLOC010000048.1:0-2672 GCA_964560935.1 uncultured Anaerolineaceae bacterium
CAGATCGTGGAAGAGGTCATCCGTCCGCGCTTGGAGGTGGGCGAGATCGTGCTCTCCGACCGTTACGCCGACTCGACCATCGCCTACCAGGGCTACGGCCACCAGCAAAACATCGAACAGGTCCGTGCGTTGATCCACTACGCCACGGGCGGGCTGGTCCCTGACCTGACGATCCTGCTCGACCTAGAAGTGGAAGTCGGTCTAGCGCGCAAACGCAAAGCCGACGAGTGGAACCGCCTGGATGCCTACACGATCGAATTCCACCAGCGCGTGCGCGCGGGCTATCTGGAGATGGTGAAGCAGGAGCCGGAGAGGTGGGTGGTGGTCGATGCGGGGCAGGTGTGGGGTGAGGTGCAGGATGAGTTAAGGAGACTGATTTCCAAGCGGCTGTCTGTTGTATAATTATCTTGATGAAGGCAGTAAATCAAAATCCAGTCATCCAGAAATGCAAAGAGACCCTTGCTAAAGTCTATGGCAAGCGGCTTAAGGGTGTGATTCTTTACGGCTCGGTAGCACGGGAACAAGCAGAGGAGTCCAGCGACATCGATTTACTCGTCCTGCTTGCCCCTCCGTTTGATTACTTTGCCGAATTGCGAAAAATCGTGGATGTTCTTTATCCCATTCAACTCGAGTCTGAACGATTAATTTCAGCCAAACCAGTCTCAGTAAATGATTATCAAGCGGGAAGCCTGTCCCTTTACCGCAATGCAGCGCGTGATGGGGTGGCTGTCTGATGGCGAATTATAAGAACGAGGTCGCAGTCCAATTCGATATGGAAGTGTTGCCTGCACGGTAAAGGCATGAACACTTATTCCATCAATAGGATCCCTTGAAGTAAGTTCCTATTAGGTCGTTTATATTCACACTTGTATTCTCTCGCACCACTGCAAAGAAATCATCCCCGGTAGCCTGTTTATAACTGTAACGCGCGGCGTAATCTTTCAAAAAATTGTAGAAATCCTGGTCGCCCATGCGCACGCGCAGGTCTTCGAGGAAATATGCGCCGGTCAGGTAGGCGGCGTTGGTATAGCCTCTGAAAGTGCCGCCCTCGTAGATCGAGGTGTCCACCCAGCCGCTGGGGCTGAAGTAGTTGACGCGGAAGTTCCACCACCAGTCGCCGTAGTTCGGATTGGTGAACTCGTAGAAAATGCGTTCGCTGTAGACTGCCAGCGCTTCGTCCAGCCAGGGCTCCAGCGCCTGGTCATTACCCACCAGCCCAAACCACCAGTTGTGCGCGATCTCATGCACGCCGATGCTGACCATGTTGCTCCTGTTCGAGCCGCCGTACTGGTCATAGAAATCCGAACTCAGGAAGACCAGGCCATCATACTCCTGTCCATCGGGGCTCTCGGTTTCGACCACGCTGAGGCTGTCATACGGATAGGGAGCGAACTTGGCCTCGAACAGACCGACGGCCTGCACCGCTGCGTTCAGCATCCCCTCGCCCGCGCCTTCGTGCCCCGAGAAATAATACGAGCGGATCACAACGGACCCGACGGCTGATTCCGTCATCACGAACCGATCGCTGGCCGAAAAGACGAACGTGCGCGCCCCAGACAGGCGATAGCGCGTCCACTCGCCGTTTGGCTCGGCGGGCGCAGATGTGGCAACCGTGATGCCTTCCTCCGGCACTTTCATGTTGACTTCGAAATCCGCCGAGTCATAGACCAGATGCTCGCCAAAGGCCCAGGGATCGTGCAGCACCCAGCCGCCATTGTATGGCACGATGAACGGATACCACTCGGTCAGGTTGATCTGATAGCCGAGATAACCATGTGGGTGGTCGAAGTATTTGGGCGGGATCGCCAGCCGGTAGCGCATGGACAGGTTGATCGTGTTACCGGGAGCCAGCGGCTGCGGCAGGAAAACCGTCAGGCGGTGGCCGTTCAACTCGTAGTTGGGCGTGGCGCCATCCAGAAAGAGCGTTTCCAGGGAAAAGCTATTCGGGGTAAGGTTGGGTTCCACGGCGAGAACAATGTCCGTTAGCGACACGCCGGTCTGGTTGGTGTAGTGGATGGTTTCGTCCACGGCCAGTTGACGGCCGGAGTAGTCGAACAGCACGTAGAAGGTGTACTGCGGAAGAGTCGAAGCGGGGATCGGCAGCGAGGTAGGCGGGACAGAAGTTGGAGCGCTGGTAACCGTCTGGGTTGGGAGGACGGCGGGGGTGTTCGTAGCCGTCAGCGTGGGCAGGGGCGTCATGCTGGGAAGCAGGGTCAGCGTTGGGCGCGGGGTGAAGCTCTCAGCGGCGGGCTGGAAGGGAGTCGGGGTGGCGCTGGCGTTCGGGTCAACGGTCACCAGGTTGAAGGGCGGAGAAGAGGCGGGCGGCTCCGCAGCGGGAAGCGAACAGGATGCCAGAAACGTCAGGCTAATCAAGATGCCCAGAATACGAGAAGTCAGCTTGTGTTTATTGGTGTCATTGCGAGCGAGCGTTTGTTGCGAGCGAAGCAATCTCCGAAAGGTAGGTTTTGCCTGTTTATCGGGAGATTGCCTCGGGGCTAACGCCCCTCGCAACCCCGCCGTACTCAGGCGGGGCAATGACATATCCTTGTTTTTAGTAAGCATTCGTGAAGTAAGTAGCGATCAGGTCAGAGATGTCTGCACTGGTGTGCTGCCGCAAGATGGCAAAGAAATCCTGCGGAGCCGCGATTTTACCATCCATTTGTGTGGCGTAA
>CAZLOC010000048.1:2772-4425 GCA_964560935.1 uncultured Anaerolineaceae bacterium
GATGGCAAAGAAATCCTGCGGAGCCGCGATTTTACCATCCATTTGTGTGGCGTAATCATGCAAAAAGGCGAAGAAAGCCTCGTCGCCGATGCGCGTGCGCAGGTCTTCGAGGAAGTGCGCGCCAACGAAATAAGTAGCGTTGGTGTAGGGCTGGAAGCCGCTGCCCGCGTAGACGGGGATGTCCATCTTGGCGGCGGGGTCGTAGTAGTACATGCGGTAGGGCCACCAGGTGGACACCAGTTCGGGGTGGTAGGCCTCGTAATACAGGCGCTCGCTGTAGGTGCACAGGGATTCGTCCAGCCAGGGGTGTTCGGCCTGGTCGCTGGCGACGCGCTCGAACCACCACTGGTGGGAGGTCTCGTGCGCGGCGACGAAGACCAGGTAGTTCATCGGCTCCCCGTCGTACAGGTTGTAAAAATCGCGCGGCAGGAAGTAGAAGGCCGAGTACTCCATGCCGTCGTTGAAATCGCCCATCACGGCGGCCAACGTCTTGTGCGGATACGGCCCAAAGCGCTGGCTATACAGTTGAACGGCCTGCGCGCTGACGTCCAGTACGGTTTTGCCAGGGTTTTCATAGAAGGGAAAATAGTAACTGGAAATGGTGACATCACCGACTTGCGTGCTGACCATCTGGAACTCGGGGCTGGCTGAGATGACAAACGTGCGTCCGGAGGTGAGGGTGTAGCGTGTGATATCGCCCACTGAGCCTGTCGCATCGCCCCCGGAGGGGGAAGCGGATTCGGCAAGTCCGCTGGCAGCCACTATCACGGACGGGTCGGTTTTCAGGTTGACTTCGTAATCGGCGGCCTCGTAGACCAGGTGCTCACCGTAATACCAGGGATCGTGCAGCACCCAGCCCGTCCCCGCTGCATACGGGACGATGAACGGGTACCAGTTCGCCAGGTTGACCTGCCGGGCAGTGTATCCGTAAATGCGCGGGCGCTCCACGCTGGGGTCCTGCTGTTCGGCGAAAGGCAGGATGAGCGTGTACTGGAGTGCAACCGTGATGGTTGTTTCCGGCGCGAGCGGCGCGGGCAGGGCGAATTCGAGTTTCTGTCCACCCAGGTCGTAAGCAGTGATGGGCGTACCATCCACGCCCAAGGCGGCCAGGTTGAAGCTTCCCGGCCACATGTTGGGGACGACCGCCAGCACGAGGTCCGAAAGTGTTTCGCCGCTGTGGTTGGGGTAGAGGATGGTCTGGTCCACGCTGACGGTTTTGGCAGCATAGTCCAGCGTGGCGTTGATTGTGTACTTCGCCCGCTCTGATACCGGGATGGGTGTGGGGATGGGCCCTTCGTCTTCGCTCAGGACAGGCAGATCGGTGGGGAGAATGGCTGTTTCGGTTGGCGGGACAGGTGTTGGTGCTTGGGGTAGAGTCGGTGTCTGTGTAGGGGTAGATGTTGAAGTTCCGCAAGAAATCAACAAAAGAGAAAGTGAAAAGAAAGCTGCAATACGGGAATGAAGGTTTCTATGCATAGACCGTATTGTACTGTCTACGCAGCACTTCGTAAACTATGCAGATTCGAGATTATCTGACTTACATCGATCTTAATCGTTCATCTACTATTCGTAAGCCAAACTTTCGTTGACACTGATGCGGGTGGCCCGGCGGGAAGGAACCCAACTGGCAAAGATCGAAAGTACGATGACGAT
>CAZLOC010000048.1:4525-14910 GCA_964560935.1 uncultured Anaerolineaceae bacterium
CGGTCTTCTGTAGCGACATCAGAATAACCGATTTTCATTCCCTTACCATCGAAGAAAGCGATGAGGTCCACTTCGATAGCTTGTTGGGTCCCCAGGCTTTGATCGGCGCCTTGTACCATTGCAACCGCGGCTCTGCCCACGTTGTGTAAAGCCCGGTTGAGCGTGTCGATATTGGCAAAGGCAGTATTTTGGTCACGGCCATTAAGATCGAAAACCAGTCCCACTATGGTCCAGCGAGTTTCGCCAACATCGGGCAGGTCGATGATGATTTCGTCGCCAACACCAACTCCCATTTTCCCCGCCAGCTTTTGATTGAGCAAAATAGCCTGCTTGTCCATGGGATCGAGCGTGCGCCCGGCGGTGAGTTGCGGTTTGAAGATAGGGGAATCAGATGGAACGCCGCGAACAAAAACTTCATATTCGCTGCCGGGGCCGCTGGCGCCGGGGACTTTCGTATTTGCAGTGCGAAAAACCCACATTTCAGCATTCTTTACATTGGGGCGGGATTCGATCAATGGAATAACTTCGTCAATGCGCTGTAATTGCTCGAAGTCGATCTCCACCTCATAACCGAAACCGGCAAAGATATTATCGATGGTTTGCTCGAATGAATGTTGGGTACTATAGACCATGATGAAGAATGCACCGGACACAGTCAGGGTCAGCAGGGTGAGCACGACCCGTCCGGGATGCCTGAAGGTGTTCCGCAAAGAGAGGGCAGCCATTACAGGGATGCCGCGGATTCCAGAGACGAGGCGGTCGATGATGCGACGTCCATATTGACCGTTGCCTAATCCGGTTTGGCTGATGGCGCGTGCCGCGGGGATAGCTACCCCCTGCAGGACCGGGTAGAGCCCTGCCAACAAGGGGGTCAGCAATCCCACCAAAATTTGCAGAAGGAACACATTGGGCAAGATTTCAAAGGGAGTGACCGGGACATTCAATAAATGCAACATCCACTGGGCCAGGGCATTCCCGGCATAAGCGCCGATGGGAACCGCGATCACCAGGCTCAAAAATCCGTAGACGAAAATGGCTGACAAGTACATGGTTGTGATCTGACGCCGAGTGCTGCCAACGGCCTTCATAATCCCAATTTGTGGGATCTGTTGGGCGATGAGCGCATTAATGGTGTTGATCACCAGCATGACGCTCAACCCCAGAGATGCAATCGCCATAACGGTAAGCACCATCCCAACGCCATTGATCATTTCCTGCAAATAATGTTCTTCAGGGTGCAGGACCTCTGAATAGGCCACGGATACGCCCTGGGGTTTCAGCTTTTCGTTTATATCGTCAATGGCCTGCTGTACGTTTTCTTTGCTGTATTCCGGGACCGTGATTTGAAGCACATCGAAACCGTGATAACCGGCAATCCTGGTAAAGTCGTTTTGGGTGACGTAAAAAGCTGCATATTGGCCAAAGGGTGTAGGGAATTCCCAAGGGTTGCGCATAATGCCGTTGACGGTGTATGGGCGAGGGCGTTCGTTAATTTCAAAATAGACCGTCCCTCCAACCCCGGGAGCGCTGTAAGAGTCAATGTGAGCGGCTTCCACCCCGATATTTTTACTTTCGGGCCAGGCGCCGTCTTTCAAGGTCAACTGGTCGTAGGATTGACTCTCGAAATCAGCGTAGGAAATGATATGCCCGTCTTCCCACTCGCCATCGAGAGTCCTTTTCCAATGGATACTGGAATCCGAGTAGCCTTCAATATCTTTCACGCTCGGGATCCGTTCTAAACTTCGGATGATGTCTTCATCCACAGTGCCCGCCAGCCATAATATTCCGTGGGATGGATTGCTCTCGATATGGGATCCGGCCATCTGCCCGAGCACCAGTGTATTGCCCGACACTACCATTCCCACCGCCATTACACCCACAGAAATACTCATGATCACCATGAGCGTGCGGCTTTTATTACGCCACAGATCACGCCAAACTTTTCGGAATGACATCTTCATTAGTGGCCGTTCCCATTATCGAACAAATCTCCATCCAGGACCTCTACCACACGGGGAATGCGACTGGCAAGCCCTTGATCATGAGTGACCATCATGAAGGTTTTACCCTGTTTGACGAGGTCTTCGAATAGAAAAAATACCTTGTCAGCAGATTTGCTATCGAGATTGCCAGTGGGTTCGTCGCCCATGACCAGGGCAGGGTCGTTGGCCAAAGCACGGGCGATCGCGGCCCGTTGTTGCTGCCCACCGGAGAGAGTGTTGGGTAGTTTATGGGCCTGATCGGCCAGCCCAACTTGATCGAGGAGATGCAAGGCTCTTTCGGGTCGCTCCCGCGGCTTCCAGACACGGCAACATTCCATAGGGAAAATGATGTTCTCCATCACGGTCAGGGTGGGGAGCAACTGGAAGAATTGGAAGATGACGCCCACATTCTTGCCGCGCCAGCGGGCAAGTTGATTTTCATCCAAATCATTGAGATGCGCTCCAGTGACGTGGACATCCCCACGAGTGGGGCGGTCGATTCCGGTGATCATATTGATCAAGGTCGATTTACCGCTCCCGGAGGGGCCGCGCACTCCTACAAATTCTCCTGGATAAACCTTGAGGGAAACATTTTTCAAAGCCTCGATGGGACCAGCCGGCCCATTGAAAGTCTTGTTCACTCCCTGCAGGTCGATAATGATATTTTCGGACATAGATTTACTCCAAATAACAGCGCCTGAGTATCTTTTCAATAAATCGGGGGGTGGGGGGTGTTGTGGACGGGCGTAGCCCGTCCACAACACCCCACTTCCCTCTTCTTTTTGAGGAGATACGTGCCTGAAAATATTTACGGGAGGAATTCAGAAAAGTTGCAAAAAAATGAGAGGGTTGTTTCTGTGTATAAAGTCAATCCCGAACCCCCAGTTGTTGCTCTCGCCGCCGTCCTCGGCGGCGGTTTTCACAAGTAAACTGAGTAAATGTTCTTTGCTTGTATGTCTTGCCAGATGCTATGTTTATGACGTTTGTCTCGGCGTTGCGTTGAGAAAAAATCAAGCAAATCTCTTTCGTTATCTTGACGTAACTGACGCAGAATCGCATGGGCAGTGAAAGAGCCAAATTCATCCAAAAGTTTTCCAATGGAGCGCTCTTGCGGTTTGACAATAGTGTGCAGGTGGGAAGGCATAAGTACAAAAGCAAATAAGAGCATTCTCTTTTCCTGCCTGAGCCATGCCAAAGAGTCAAGGATAATTCTGGAATAAATAGGATTCGAAAACAATCTTTTCCAGCCACACAATGAGGCCGTGATAAAGTAAAGATGGGTCGGGTCGTGCAGGGAGTCGAAAGTCATTTTACTTAGAAATGCGCGCCGGAGACGGCGCGCTGAGCTTCGCTATCAGTTTATTTTCGCAATCGTTTTATCAGAAAGACTGCTAAGAAAAAAGCTGTTGCTGTCAACACGATCGCTGCACCGGAAGCGATACTCAGGTAATACGAGAGATACAGCCCGATCACACCTGAAAGCGAAGCGAACAACGCTGCCAGCGCCATCATGATCGGCAGACGGTGGGTCAGCAAATAAGCCGTCGCGGCAGGCGTGACCAGCATGGCGACCATCAGCGCCACACCGACGGTTTGCAGCGAGACGGCGATCGTCACGGCGATGAGCGCCAGCAGCAGGTTGTTGAGCAGACCGACCGGCAGGCGCAGCGTCACAGCCAGGATGGGGTCAAAGGACAGGGTCAGGAATTCTTTGTAGAACGCGGCGATGGTCAGGAGCACGAGTCCGCCGAAGATCAGGATCAGCCACAGGCTGTGGGTCGAGACGCCCAGCACGTCCCCGAACAGGAAATGACTCAAGTCCACCGCATAGCTCCGGACGGTGGAAATCAAGGCGATCCCCAGAGCGAACATACCGGCAAAGATAATACCGATGGCCGTATCTTCCTTGATCTGGGCCTGCTTGCTAATTGCCCCAATGCCCAGCGCGGCGATAACGGCTGTACCCAGCGCCCACCAGAAAAGTGTATCCTTTGTCCCGCCGCTGACCAGGTAGCCGAGCGCCACGCCCGGCAGGATGGTATGCGCCAGCGCATCGCCGAAGAAGGCCATGCCGCGCAAAACGACATAGGTTCCCACCACCGCGCAGACGATGCCGACTAGTACGGCGGCGGTCAGTCCGCGCAGCATGAAGGGATATGATAGAGGTTCGAGGAGAAAAGACATGGGATTTTCGATTTTGGATTTATGATTTACGAGAACGTAACGTTTTGATGGACGCAACGGTCATCGCTAGAATTTCGTTAGTCTCTTTGGCAATGGGGGAAACTTTTTCCTGTGACAAGTAGTCAGCTTCGATTATTAATTCCAGCCAATAAGCAGTTTCATTACTTCCTTCTTCAACGATCTTGAGCTTGTTGATCATATCTGCCGTTGATTTCGCGCGGCAAGCAGCCCTGTAGTTTGCGCCAATGGATGTGCCAGACCGTACAATTTGCCTTGCAATGGTATCTGCAGAAATTGACCTGGGCAGTTCTTCAACCAGCCGGAGGATTGCGATTCCCAATTGTTTTGTTCGCTTTTTGAAAATTGCCTCGTTCACATTTCATCCAATCATATTCGGCCAATTGTCAATCGTAAACCGATAATCGTTAATCGTCTTGGCAGCAATCGTCTACGGTTAGCACGTTGTCCCCCTCCACGGAGCGTAACCGCCCTCCATAAGCCTGGATCAGCTTTTCCGTTTGCAAAATTTGCTCGGGCGGCCCGAAACCGATCAGACGATGGTTGAGCAGCATGATGCGGTCGAAGTATTGGGCAGCCTGATCCAGGTCGTGCGTGGCTACCATGACAGTCACCTTCTGGCGCTGAAACTCATCCAGCAAGGACAAGATGCTTTCTTGCGAGGGCGTGTCCAGGCCGCTGAGCGGCTCGTCCATCAGCATTAGCTCAGCCTCCTGCGCCAGCGCGCGCGCAATGAACATGCGCTGTTGTTGCCCGCCGGAGAGCTGGCTGATCTGGCGCTTGGTCAGGTCGCTCAGGTTGACGGTTTCCAGCGCCTTATAGACCAAATCCCAGTCGCGTTTTTTGGGCCAGCCGAGCGGTCCCAGCTTGGCGATGCGGCCCATCATGACCACATCCGCCACGCTGACCGGGAAGTTCCAGTCCACCTGGCTGCGCTGGGGGATGTACGCGATGCACACGTGCCCACGCGGCATGGAGCCGTAGATATTCACTTCGCCACTGGCAGGTTGCAAGACTCCTGCCACCACTTTGAAGAGCGTGCTTTTGCCCGCGCCATTCGGACCGACCACTGCCACGCGTTCCCCGGCATGCAAATGGAAGGTAATATCCTCCAGCGCTAAACGCCCGTTATAGCGCGCGCTGATCTTGCGAACGTCCAAAATTGGCTGGTCATCCCGATGATTGGTATGTGGGTACATACTTATCTCAGAACCTCGACAATCCGGGTTATGTTATGCTTCATCATATCGATGTACGTCCCGGCGGGTGGGCCATCAGTCAGTGAGCCAAAGTACAGGTCAGTTACCACCACCACGCCCGCATCGGATGCGATCTGGTCTGCCAAGGTGGTCGACTCAGCCGCATCCAGAAAGACAGCTGGAGCACGGGAAGCTTTGATTTGATCGATTAACGCGGCCATTTGCTGTGCGGATGGCGCCGCATCCGAACTGAAACCCGGCACCACCGTCCCGATGACAGTGAAGCCGTAGCGCTCTGCAAAATATCCCATGCTGTCATGATTGGTCACCAGCAAACGGCGTTCAGCCGGAATGGAATCGACCTGCTCGCGAATCCAGGCATCTAACTCTTGTAACTGAAGGATGTAAGCCTGTGCATTTGACGTATATACTTCGACGCCTTCTGGATCGAGCGCTACAAGTCCATCACGGATGTTTTCTACATACGTGGTAACGTAGTTCGGATCCAGCCACAAATGCGGATCAACACCATGTTCGCCACCCGCCTCTTCCCGGACTTTTAGGCCTGCCGAGGCCTCAATGACCGTTCTCTCGCCCCCGGCGTTTTCGAGCACATTTTCCAGAAAATGTTCGTATTCCGCGCCGTTAACGATCAGCAGGTCGCTATCCGCGATTTTGGCCACATCCTGCGGGATGGGCTGATAGCTGTGCGGGTCCGCGCCAAAGGGCAGCAGGGACTCGACCTGCAGCCGGTCACCGGCCACGTTCTGGGCGATGTCTGCCAGGAAGGTAGTGGAGGCCAGTACAACAGGAGCCCCCTTCGGGGATGATACAGACCCGGGCGAATCCGCTGCGAGCGGTGAACAGGCTGAAATGAGTAATAGGAATAGGAGGGATAATTTTCGGATCATCAAGCTTATTGTATCGCAATGTAAAAAGCCATGCTCGTTCTGAACATGGCCCTTACGGTTAGATTTTGTAATTTTTTACGGCCCGCTGACAACCGGGTAACCGCTGTCACGCCACTCGTTCAAGCCGCCGTTCATGCTTGTGGCGTTGAGCCCGGCCTGTAACAAGATATCGCGGCCTTCTTGGCTGCGATTGCCAGAACGGCAGACCACCAGGATCGGTTGGTCTTTGGGCAGTTCGTTCACGCGCGCGGCGAGTTCATCGAGCGGGATCAAAGTGGTATTCGGCGCGTGGTATTCGTTCCATTCCTCTGGCGTGCGAATATCCAACACAAAAGTGCCTTCTTCGTACATCTGGTGAGCTTCGTCAACGCTGACGAAAGCGGGTAGTTTACCACTGGCTTGCTCGCCTCCCAGAGAGGCAATCAAAAAGACAATTAAACCTATAACGATCAGGATGCCGACTTGTACAATTGGTCGGCGCAGGGCCGTGCCCAGGCTGGAGCGTGAACTGTAGCTTCTACGACTGCGGGAAGATTTTCTTCTTGGCATGGGATTCCTTTCAAAAATTACCCTTTAGATGTCGGGAGGGCAAAATAGTTGCATGCTCGCACTCTTGCCGCGCGAGCGAGGTCGCATCGTCCCGGTAGGGGAAGCGAGTACATCTACCGGAAGTTGAATTCCTCGTAGTGGATTCGTTCGCCTGGCGCACCCAATTCCTTGAACTTCCTGGTAAAGGCCTGTACCATGGGGAACGGTCCACACAAATATATATCGTGCTTGCGCACATCGCCGCCTGCATTCTCGACAATTTCGTCGACGGTCAGAGAACCCTCTGTGGCTGAGAAGCGGACACGGACCTTCAGGCGTGGATTCTTTTCGGCAGCGGCTTCGATCTCATCCAGGAACAACGCCTCTTCGCGATGGCGGACGGTGTAGTAAAAATCCACAGCGTGATCCGGGTTTCCATCCATATCTCGGATGAAGGCGAGGAAGGGGGTCAGGCCGATGCCGCCTGCAATCCAGATCTGCTTTTGGCCGCCGGTCTTGTAGTCGAACATGCCGTAGGCGCCCTCGATCACCGCGTCCGCGCCTGCCTGCAGGGTATGGAACAGGTAGCGGGTAAAGTCGCCGCTGGCTTTGATGGTGAGACGCAGAACATCATCGGAAGGTGCGCCGGAGATGGTGAATGGGTGGGGCTCATTCAAGGTTTTGTCCCCGGGAAAACGCACGAACAGGAACTGTCCTGCACGCTGTTTCTTTATCGGTTCTTTCCTGGGGCGTAGGGTCACTTCGGTGGTTGCGTTGTTGGGATGTTTGACAGCCTCCACCGTGTAGGGCAGGAACTTCTTGAAGAAACGCCCAAAGAATTCCGTATAAAGATATGAAACCGTACCGAGGATGAAGAAAACCTGCACCCACGAAATGGCGATCAAAGCATCGAGGGCATTGACGGTTAGCGCGTGAATAAAGCCGAGGATAAAGAATATCCCGATGTAGCGGTGCAGTTTCTTCCAGCCTTCGTAGGTCTCGCCGGTAAGTTTGTTCAGGAAAGGGATGCGCGGCGCAAGCGTGATCAGCACGATGGACACGATGCCCGTAAAGGCGATCATCGCCAGGTAATTCCCAAGGCGCAGGTTGACCGTGGTGATCGGAACAGTAAGCAGGTGGACGAAGAGCAGCAGGAACGCGCTGGTGGATGTGCGCCGGTGGGTCATGTACATCTTGTCCAATCCGCCGAAGAACGGTTCAGCCCATTTGGGGCGGGTGGAAAGGAACAAGGAACAGGACATCAAAATGATGACCGTCGAGCCGAGCATCTCCCCTGCATAAGCCCGCGCAAAATTCTCGCGGCCATCATCTACAGGTGGAAATACAAACCAGACAATAACGTTCAGGATGACAAGAGCGATGATGGCGTAGTTACCCAGATTGCGTTTCATTGGATCCACTCGATGGTCAGTTGGGCGACTGTCGAACTGCGCACAACAAAGACTACTCTCTTAGAAAGATTGTACGGCTTCATCCAGATCCGTATATACCTCGAAGAACTGCTTGAACCCGACCGTATCCAACACTTTATCTACATCAGGCGATGGGTTGAACAGCCTGACATTTTTCTGGAGGCCGCTATCGCGCTCGCGGTCGATTTCCTTGTAAGTACCCCAACCATCTTCAGGGTCAGCTTTCTCGCCGCGGAACATTTTGGTGACGATATGCAAGGAAGCCAGCCCGGCGCTGCTGATGAAGGCCAGGTCGGTCAGGTCGAGCAACAGGTAGCGCACGCCTGCATTGTAGAGCTTCTGCGCTGTATTGACCAACTCAAGATAGCTCGAAGCATCCAGATCCCCTTTAATGTGTACCACACTCACAGGGACTCTACCTTTCTCCTGCGAAACGTTAATCTCCATGTCTCCTCCTAGAAAAATAATCGTATAAGATTTGTCGAATTATACGTGCTTTTTGCGCTTTGCTGGCCTGCTTTTCACCTTTCCTTCCAAGCGTTCAAGGCGGTGCTGCAACTCGGCTTGCCAGTGTTCGCGAACATATGCTGGCATAGCCTCGACTGAATTGACAATTAACAGCGCCTCCTCTACCCACTTCTGTGCTTCAGGATAATCGCGGCGGCGGTGCTCATAATATTTGGCTAACTCAATGTGTGCGTAGACGTGCCCCTGCATGGCGGCCTGTTCCCACCAGCGGACGGCTTCTTCCAGATCCCCGCGCCTCTTTTGCAGGACCGAAAGCCTGTGTACCGCTTTCCAGAAGTCTTCTTCATTTAAAGGCATTTCCAGCCCGCGCTCGTAGAGACGGGCCGCTATCTCCCGGCGATCCAGGTCTTCATGCAGCTTTGCCAGCGCGATCACGTCCAGGCCGTGCTGGATGCGCTCGTCGAATGGATCGTGCAACATAGCCACCGTGTGGCTGAAAAGAGCAGCCAGTGCGACGATATCCATGGCATTGTGGTAGAAGACACCTTTCAGCGGCGCCGCATCGCCTGTGCGCAGATAGTCGAAATACAACCAGGGGATCTCGTAGCCGGGCACTTCCTCGCTGGTGCGCGGCGCACCCAGTACATTCTCCTCGATGTACTTCAATGTGCGCGAGGGCAGCCGGTCACGCCACAGGCGACGGGCCAGGTGTAACAGGTCCACATGGGCGTAGTCTTCGAACGGGACGGGGATGTCATGCAGGGTGTAACGCGTCTTGAGCAGCGGCGCGTCGAAGGCCTTGCCGTTATAGGTGACCAGCACTGAACACGGAGCCAGGAACTCGGCCAGGGCCTCGAGCAGGGCCGGTTCCTCGCTGGGATCACGCATGAAGAACTGGAGCAGACGGAAGGTCCGGCCTGAAGCGGATGGCTCAAAGCGGCCCACACCGACCAGGAAGGCATACGTGCCCGTGCCGCCAGCCATGCCGGAGGTTTCCGTATCCAGAAAAGCGAAGGCTTCCAATGGCATGTCCATCAGGCGCGAATCATTTGCCCAGGCGGCCAGCAGGTTGAGAGGCGCGTCACTTTCAAGCGGGGTCAGCCCATGTCGGTAGTCCGTTCCGTAGATCTCTTCGTAGATGAAGGCTTCGCCGCGGCGTGTCGCAATAAAGCGTCCAGCCAGCACATCCTGAATGGACGCACCGGCTTTATGCTTCGAGGCCGGGATGTCCACTGTGCCGACCTTGACGCCCAGGGATTTGAGCTTGTCTGCAAGAGATGGTTTTTTAGGAGCCGGATCCATATGTTTGCCCATGATTATATCCAAGTACCACGGTAATCTAAAGTTGTAGGGCGATTTGCTGCTTATCAGAGGCTAATATTCGTCGGTCCACTAGCTCCATCATGACTTAGGCAAAACTGAGCAATTGACAGTGGGACGAAAATCCAGTACTGTTCAGGGATGTGACCGAAGAAAAGAATGTGTTACCGGGGATGATTTCTTTGCGGTGGTGTGTGAGAACACAAATGCGAACGTAAACGACCTGATACAATCCTACTTCAAGGGATCTTATTGATCGCTCTAATCGTATCTTTTCAATAAAATGGGGTGTGGGGTGTTTTGGGCGGGCAAAGCCCGCCCAAAACACCCCACTTCCCCCCT
>CAZLOC010000049.1:0-7426 GCA_964560935.1 uncultured Anaerolineaceae bacterium
TCTTGTTTTTTTATATTCCTTTCGTCATCTCTACCACCAGCGTATCCAAGGCCAGCTCCAGCGCGACCTGGCCTGTTTTAGCCCCCTCATCGATCTCCAGCAGTTTGTGATAGATGCGCTCCAGCACGGGCAATGTGAAGCCGCGCGCCTGTCCGGTCGTTTTCTCCGCCACAAAGGGATGCACGCCCAGCGCCTGCGCCACTTCGTCTTTGCCTCCGCGCGAGTCCAGCACTTCGCGCGCCAGCAGCAACAGGCGGAATTGCCGCACAACCATGCCCCACAACGAGAACGCGTCTTCGCTTTCCAGCAAGCGATGCAACAGACGCTGCGCGGACTTACTGTCGCCGCTTGCCAGGGCATCGACGAAATCAAAGACGCTCTCCTGCGCGGTGACGATACTGACCGCCTCCACATCCTGGACTTCGACCTGCCTCTCCCAGTTGACATAAGCCAGCAGTTTGGCAATCTCCTGTCCCGCCTGACGGGTATTCACGCCGACCATTTCGGCCAGTTTGGCGGCGGCGGGCGATTCGATCTCGCCGCCCTGGTTCTTGGTCTCGTTAACGATCCAGCCAGCCATCTCCCATTGACGTGGCAGCATGAAAGCCTGAGTTTTGACCAATTTGCTGTTCTTACCAGCCCATTTCACCAGCCAGTGTTTTTCCACATCTCTTGATTCAATTAATTCGTAGATGACCAACCGCGCCGTCTCAGGGACTTTCTCGATGAACTCCTCGAATTTATTGCGTTCATTGGGCTTTATGTACTTCCCTGTCGGGTTCGCCAGCAACACCAATCGCTTCGGTGCCAGGAACGGCATGGCATTGACGGCGTTGTTCAGATCGTTCTCGGTCATCGTGCGCGCCTCGAGACGTGCCGTGTTCATGTCCGCGCTGGTGGAATCGAGGAAGTCGGCCTCGAATTCTTTCAGGCGGCGGGATATGGCGAATTCGTCGTTGCCGTAGAGGAAGAAAACGTTGGGCATAAGGGCTGTACCACGAAGACACAAAGGCACAGAGATACAAATTTATTTCTTTGTGACTTCGTGTCTTCGCGCCTTTGTGGTCAATTCCGAGTAATCACGCGATGAATGGCTACCCCTCGTTTGCGCAGGGGGATGATGTTCTCGATTTGCAGGTTTCCCAGGTCCGCTTCGGTGGTGACTTTGGCCTGCAGGATGGGTCCCAGCGGCTGGCTCAGGACATAGCCCATGACGCCAAATGCAACTGCAAAAGGCAGCAGCCAGAGCCGCCGCCGGATGGATTTGGCTCCGCTCAACGGGAACCAGGCCAGGGTTCCGGCCAGAAGCGCGGTGGTAGCAAAGTTCGTCCCGCAACCGGCATGGATGGCCAGTTTGCTTTCGCCAGCACGCAAGCGCGTCAGCGCCTGGGTCACAGCAAATTTTAAGTCGTCAGTTGTGACATTCCCAAGGATGAAAAAACCGGTCGGATTGGAGTGTCCCGCCAGGTGACGCTCGGGGTATTTGGCCGAGAGGATGTGGATGGTGGCGTGTTCGAGGGCGTGGTTGCGGCGGGTCTCGAGGATGAGGGGGAGGTCTAGGATCATGGAATGATTATACCGCCCCCACCCGCCCTATGGGCACCCTCCCCAAAATTCGTCGTACTTCAGACGAATTTTGGGGAGGACCGGGGAGGGTTAACTTTTTCCAGTTGAGTTTGTTTCCAGGGCCTTATACGTATCCAGCAAGCTGATTAAAATCTGGTCAGTAAAGGTATGCATTTTGCCCAACATCTCTTCCCAGGCCTTGCCAGAGGGGATGTTT
This sequence comes from uncultured Anaerolineaceae bacterium, assembly GCA_964560935.1. Taxonomy (GTDB): domain Bacteria; phylum Chloroflexota; class Anaerolineae; order Anaerolineales; family Villigracilaceae; genus JAABUE01. The sequence continues at coordinate 1,784 of CAZLOC010000049.1, forward strand.
GCTTCGCTATATATTTTCATGACCGATTCGAGCAAAACGTTGCGGAAAAATAAAAACGCACGTGTCGCATCCACGTAGCTCAGGTTATAGCGACGCGCGCGCGAGGCATACTCATAACCCACCGCAAAGGCCTCGGAAGCCGCGTCTTCAGTTGTAGAAGCCAGGTAGTTCATCAATCCCTGAAAGAGAGAGCGGGCACCTTGACGGTATTGTGCCCGGGCATCCTCATCCAGCTTTTGATACCAATTTTCAGCTTCCAGCCGCCCTTCGGTGATCTGCATGCGCACGTTCCGGACCGCCGACTGCATCATATCCTCGGGTTGTATGGTATGGGTTTCGCGAGCAGTCTGGGCCCAAAGCAACACTTCGTCACGTTTGTAACGGCGATGACCGCCCTGGGTGCGGTGCACAGGCAGCAAGCCTCTGTCGGACCATAGCCGCACCGTGCTGGGATGTACACCCAGCAACTTTGCCGCTGCGCTCAGGGAAAGCCATTCGTTCATTGTCATCACTCCGCAGCCAGGGCGATTTTCTCAGCGAAAGACGGCTCAATGGCCTTCTGCCTGAATGCGGATACGTCAATGCGCGCCAGGATCACGGCTGCGGCTGCCAGCATGAGAGCTTCGATCCCGAACACGACCATATACCCGCTCAAGGCTTGCCCCGTGGCCTGCGTCACTCCATCGCGCACCATCCCGCCGAGCAGCGATCCCGTTAACCTGCTCATGGCGTTAGAGAAGCCCCAGGCACCGATGTATAGACCGACGTTCCCGGCCACGGTCAGATCGAACATCAGGGAGAGATTGGCGACCGTGGAGAGTCCTGTGCCAATACCGAGCAGGGTCACACCGGTGTAGAAAATACCCAGGCTGTGGAAGAATCCGCTCAAAACGATGACCACAAATCCCGCCAGCGCACCCAGATTCCCGGCCTGCGCTACAATGCGCTTGTGTAGGCGTCCTTCCAGAGCACCGGCGATGATGATAGCAACCAGCACAAACGTGCCCCACAGCGAGGTAATGCGCGTGGTTTCCGTGACGGTCATACCAAAGGCTTCGGCAGCGAATGGTTCTAACAGGACGTCCTGTCCCAGCAAGGCGGCCAGCAAGAGCAACAAGTAAATGAAAAAGAGCTTTGCTATTGGATTATCCAGGATGGCAGACATCATCTGTTTGATGGTATAGGCTTCGGCGTGGGATTGTACGGAGTCCGCTTTGGTGCGTGGTTCCAGTCGAATGAGGCCGAGCAGACCCAGGATCAGGGCGGATGCGCCCACGATCCCAAAGGCACGCATCATGGCCTCGGGCGTATACGGGTCCACCATACGGCTGATACCTATCGCTGTCCCAATAATGCTGACGATCATCATGAACCACATGGTTGCAATGGTCTTGCCGCGTCCGTCTTCACCGGAGAGTTCGGATGCCAGCGAGAGGTAGGAAACGCTGGACAGGTTGTAGCCCATGCCCCAGGCGCCAAACGCGCCGATACCGGCCAGAATCCCCAAACCGAAATTGTCGGATATCAGGAAGGCCACTTGCGGAGAGACTACCACGCCAACGACGCACAGAATCAAACCGACGAGAATATAGGGCGTGCGCCGCAGACCAAAAACAGGGTGACGGTCGGAGTAGGAACCGATCGCCACCTGGATGGGAGAAAACAGGTAAGGGAGCGAAGCCAGCAAAGCAACCAACGTGGCCGAGATAGCCAGCTCTTTGATCATGACGCGATTAAGCGTGCTGTTAATGGGCACGAGCGTCATGGCGACAGCGACGTGAATGAGACCAAGTTGGAGGCGTTTACGGAGCATGTTCAAACCAGATAGGAAGGATTACCCTTTGTACTCTGCGGATTGGGATACGTCAATGTAGATTTACGTAGAATTTTATCAGGGGAAACTAAGAATACATTAAAAAATCAGCCCTGGAATGTGCCGGTTCCCCACATATTCCAGGGCTGACCACGTGGACTCCCTGCTTCCCCAGGCCCTCCACGTGCCAGTAGCTACCCATAAAGGTTCTAAGCTGTTTGGACTTTGCTCATCTCTTGCGCTGTTTGTAAAATTTCATGCGCTGATTGCAGCGTCCCTTCGCCGACCTGCCCCAGCATCTGAGCCAGTTCGAGCAGGCGAGCCTCGCCAGCCAGCGGCGCAACGCGGGTCAATGTGCGTTTCTCCTGCACCAGTTTTTGCACCTGGTAATGTTGGTCGCCAAAAGCGGCCAGTTGCGGCAGGTGGGTGACACAGAAAACCTGGTGATTGCGCGCCAGATTCCACAACTTGTGACCAACGATCGCTCCAACCCGCCCGCCAATGCCCTGGTCGATCTCGTCGAAGATCAGGCTGGGGATTTCGTCCGCGCGGGCCAGCACGTTCTTCAAGGCCAGCATCAGGCGCGAGGTCTCGCCACCGGAAGCAATTTTGGCCAGCGGTTTCAGCCCTTCGCCGGGGTTGGGCGCCACCAGGAATTCCACCCGGTCGTAACCGTTGTGGTCAAACGCCAGGCGCTTCTCTTCTTCCACCGGGATACCATCGGAGTCTGCCTTGGTCTGGAAATCCACTGAGAATTTTGCTTCAGCCATGCGCAGGTCGTTCAGCTCGGTCTCGATGCCTTTGCCAAGCATAGCAGCAGCCTGCTGGCGTTTTTGGGAGAGTACGCCGCCTTGCTCGGCCAGTTTCTTGAGCAAGGCAGTCTCTTCGGTTTCGAGCCCCTCGACGCGTTCTGTTGCGTTGCTGATATTTTCCAATTGCACCCGGGCATCTTCGCCGGAAGCGATCACCTTCTCGATCGAGCCGCCGTATTTGCGTGTCAAGCTGTGAATCAGATCAAGTCGCTCCTCGACTTCTTCTAACCGCTTAGGGTTGAACTCGATCTCTTCCAGATAATCACGCAGCCCCCGGACCAACTCCGCCAACGTCTCTTCTAGACCGGTGGCCTGCTCGGAAAGCTCCGAGCGGGTTGGGTCTATTTTTGCCAGTCCCATCATCGCCTGGGCAGCCTGCCCGACCAGGTCGCTGGCGGCGGGCGATTCGGGCGTTCCCTCGTCAAGCGCGGTCAGGGCACCTTGGGCATACTCCGCCAGAGACTCGGCATTGGCCAGCTTGTCGCGTTCTACTTTCAACTCATTGTATTCGCCAGGTTTTAGCTTGGCGGCTTCGATTTCTTCCGCCTGATAAGTCAGGAAATCGATACGGCGCTCGGCGTCCGCCTGGGCCTGGCGCAGTTCCTTCAATTCGCGGCGCACGGCCAACAGCTTGTGGTAGCTTTGACGGTACTCGCTCAAGACAGCACCTACGTCTGCATAACGGTCCAGCAGGCCCAGGTGCGCGCGCGTATCAAGCAGGGAAAGATGCTCCGATTGGCCGTGGATGTCCACCAGCAGCGCACCCAGTTCCTTGAGCAGGGACACGTTCACCGTCCGGCCATTGACGCGCGCGATGCTGCGACCCTCACGGCGGACCTCGCGAGTCAGTGTGACGTAGTTCTCGTCATCCAGCAATTCTTCCCGTTTCAAGATTTCGTGCAGCGCTTCTTTTTCCGGACCTTTGAGGCTGAAGAGGCCTTCGACGAAGGCATGCTCGGCCTCAGTGCGGATGACGGTGGTCTCGGCGCGCCCACCGATCAGCATGGTGACCGCATCAAGAATGATGGACTTACCCGCGCCGGTTTCGCCGGTCAGGATGATCAGGCCAGGCCCAAACTTAAGTTCGAGTCTGTCGATGATGGCAAAATTTTGGATGCGGAGTTCAGTGAGCATAGGTTATTTTGTCAAGCGAATGCCAGAGACCTGCGTATAAACAACTGGCACTGTTATGAAAAGATAAATGATAACCCAAATCAAAGGCAAGAGTGACCAGATGGAAAAACCCTGCGCGCCAGAAAAACTTATAAAAAGGAATAATGAGGCAACCTCAGTAATGATGGCTGGAATAGCGCCAACAACCATACCTGCGGAAATCGTCATGAACAAAGCGCGGGAACGACGACGGCGCAATACAGCCAGAAGAATTCGAGAAATAAGCGTTCCGGCAGCAGGTGCAACCGCCAGGACGATCAATCCAAAAAAGAAACCACTTATCAATGTGACAATGAAAGCTGCCACAGCAGACAAAATGGCAGCAACAACAAAACCAACGATATAGTCATACCAGACTGCTGTATCAAACTTCTTTTGATGGGAACGGACACATTCTTTACAGGAATAACCGGTAGGCGTGCGCACCGCGCAAGACGCGCAAATCGGTCTCTCACAAACCTTGCAGCGTAGGCTGGTCTCGCGGTTGGGGTGTACGTAGCAGAATAGAGTAGTAGTTTCTTCGGTCATCGAGGCAATCCTATGGCAGGGTTTTGGTTCATGTGTGCGGTCAGATTTCGATAGAAGTAGCCGGGGTCGCCAAAGCGGACGAATTGCGCCGTAAATTCCGCTGCGCGCACGTTCACCCGGTCATCCTCGGCTAAGCCGGTAGGGACCGCTCCATCTACGCTGAGGACTGTATTCTCGCTTTTCACGTCGATGCTGATGGACGAGCCCTCAGCCAGAACGACAGCCCGGTCTACTGAAAGGTGCGGCGCGATCGGGACGATCAGGATGTTGCGCAGCTCCGGCGGCAGGATCGGTCCTCCAGCGGCCAGCGCGTAAGCGGTGGAACCGGTCGGCGTGGCAGCGATCAGGCCGTCGGCGATGTAAGTGGTCAGCAGGTGGCCGTCGGCGCTGGCGGCCAGTTTGACAGGTCGCAGGTACTGTCCGCGACCAACGACGGCTTCATTGAGCGCCTGCCAGGAGCCGATCCTCTCCCCGGCGCGGATGTGTTCCACCTGAAGCATCATGCGGTTTTCGATCCAGGCTTCGCCTTTGAACAGGCGCTCGAACATGTCATGCCATTCATTCTGCTGCACCTGGATGAGGAAGCCCAGGCGTCCCAGGTTGATGCCCAGGATGGGAATACCCAACGAGGCGCATAAGTGACCAGCCCGTAACATGGTGCCGTCACCGCCGACAGCGATGAGCAGGTCGAAGTCCATGTTTTTGATGCGTTTGCGCAGGTTTTCTTCAATCAACGACCCGCAGGGGGCTTCCAATCCCTTTTGATTTAGATATGCGGCGATAACCTCTGCTTCTGCAAAGGCAGCCGGCATTTTGGGGTAAGCGGTCACGACCGGGCGCTGCGGGAGGAAGGGGTCGGACATAATGAATTAATTATACCTGTTGTTATCCCGCCAGGCTCTGGTCACAGAGATTCCTGAACCCGCAACGGGCGCAGCGAGCAGCCTGTTCGTGCGAGCGGTCTACATCATCCCTGATCTCGTCACGGCGCATGTCGGCCAACAGGTCCATCAAGGCGAATTCCAGCTCGGGGGTGTAATCTACGGCAAAATTGCGGTCGTTGTAGTGGATGATGCCGTAAGGCGGACGTTTCCCGTAGGTCTTCTCAACCAGCAGGCAGTACGAAGCCAACTGGAAGATGTGTGAATCATAGGGCGATTCGGGTGCGCGTCCGGATTTGACCTCCACCGGGATGAGGATCTCATTCTGGCGCACGAGATAATCCGGCTTGCCGGTCAGCTTGAGAGGTGAATAGTACAGCGGACGCTCCACCGCGCCCCAGCCACCTGTGTCGGTGTAGATGACACGACCACCAGG
>CAZLOC010000049.1:7526-9356 GCA_964560935.1 uncultured Anaerolineaceae bacterium
TTCGGGCGGCAGGTACGCAGGTGATCTAACAGAAACGGAAAAATCGCTTGCCTGTATTCTTCACGCGCCGACGCCACGCCCGCCAGGGTGAGCACGCCTCCATCCACGGTGATGACGGAACCCAGTTCAATTGCTCGATAGACTTCTTGAAGGTGCTCGAAGATGATATCAGCTTTGAGCGTAGCAACTGTAGACAATGCAATCATACCGCCCCAGACCAGACGGTTATTCCGGCTCTTGAGCAGCTTCAGATAATCTTCAGCATAGTCTGCGATCAGAGATGGGTCAATATAGCCAATTTCATACAGCACCTTGACACAATCGGCCTGGACATTTTTGTCCTTGTTCCACAGGTTTTCGGCAATCTCGCGGATGCCCTCGCGATCTTTCTTCTTCGCAAGTTCCCTGGCAAGTTCCTGGTTGGGGACTTCGTCGCGACGATTCTGGAAATGAGCAATTCGGTTGAGGATAGACATATAAACCTCTTGAAACAACCCTTGTGAAGTTTTTTCCCTAAACAGCAAGACCTTTCAAAACAACCTTCGCAAGGGTTTGCATCAGAAATTAATTAGAGCAATTGCGCGGTACAGTAGGCCACCAGCAAAACCAGCGCCAGCAGCAAGAGCAGTAAACCCAGCGTGCGCATGAGTCCGGCGGCCAGGACTTTGCGCCCGTGCACCCGGTGTAGCTGGGTCCCGCTGGCGAGTTCTGCCTGGTTTTCGGATTCGAATCCCTGCCTGCGGTACCACCAGGCGCGATGGCAGTACAGGTAATTTCCGATGTCGGATGAGCGGATGACTTGCATAGCCAGAGTATAGCACATTTATTCTATGAGAATAAATCACAGATTAACACAGGTAAACACCAATTTGTCTGATGACATGGTCGAAACCATTCATCAATTCTCACTGTTCATCTGCGTTTATCTGTGGTGAGTAGCTGATGCTCAAAGTTCCCACCTGCCCTGGGAAATATTTCCTTGTGAAAAAAAAGTACGACGAGGATAATAAAAGCGTAACACGAGACGGAGGTGACAGCATGTCTGATGCGTTGACGGTCAAATTCTGGGGAGCACGCGGAAGCCACCCAACGCCCGGCGCGGGGACGGTCAAGTATGGAGGTAACACCTCCTGCGTTGAAATCGCTGCGGGAAACAAAACGCTCGTCCTGGACGCCGGGACTGGCATCATCCCATTGGGCCGCGACCTGGCCCGACGCGCTGCCGCCCAAAAACGCCCGCTGGAGGTGACTCTGCTGTTCAGTCACCTGCACCACGACCACACGCAGGGATTCCCTTTCTTTGCGCCGGCTTACATGCCAAACACAAAACTACACATCTTCGGACCGGGCGTATCACCCGAAATGCTGGAAAAGGTATTGGAAAATAACCAGTCACCGACCATGTTCCCGGTGGGACTGCGCGAGATGGCGTCGGCCAAGGAAATCCGCTCGCTGCGCGAGTCACAGGTCATTGTTTGGGATGAGGGAGGCGTCCAGGTAACGGACATTGTTCCCGTATGGGAGGCAGGCAAAGGGCTTGATGATGAAGCGCTGATCGTCCGCATTCACAAATCGTATGCGCACCCGGGCGGAGTCTACGCCTATCGTATCACCTGGCGTGGAGGGTCCATTGTGTACGCCACGGATACAGAAGGCTACGTGGGGACCGACCGTAGATTGGCCCAGTTTGCGCACGGGGCGGATGTATTGATCCACGACGCCCAATATAGTGAGGAGCACTATCGCGGCCAGATGGCGGGCTTTCCATCCACACAGGGGTACGGGCACTCGACCGTGACGATGGCCTGCGAGGTGGCTGTCGCGGCGGAA
>CAZLOC010000049.1:9456-14863 GCA_964560935.1 uncultured Anaerolineaceae bacterium
GATACCCGCAATCTGCTGGCGGACATCCAGTTATTCGATGGGCTGACGCCTGCCCAACTGGATTGGGTGGCGCAGCGCGCCCACCGACGGGTGTTTCCCGCCGGGACGAATGTGCTGACCATCGAGCAACCGGGCGAAGCGGTCTACATCATCCTGCACGGGACAGTGAAAATCCACGTGGAGCAGGGAGACGGACGGGATGTGATCCTGTCCATCCTGGGGGCAGGCGACCTGCTGGGTGAGATGAGCCTGATCGACAGCATAGGCCGCTCGGCCAGTGCACTGACGCTAGAGAACTCGCTCATGTTATGGATGGATAAACAGACCTTCAATTACCTGCTGGATGAGTTCCCGCCTGTGGCGCGCAACCTGGTACGGATCCTGTCGGCGCGCGTGCGCCTGTCGGACCAGTTGATCCATGCGCTGGCGACACTGGATGTATACGGGCGGGTAGCGCGCCAACTGCTGGCTTTTGCAGAACGCTACGGCCGCCCGACCGCGGACGGTAAAATCCGCATCCCCATCACACTGACACAGGGCGACATCGCCGATTTAGTGGGAGCTTCGCGCAAGCGTGTCAACCAGGTGATGGTAGCCTTCAAAGGGCAAGATTTGATTGGTACGGATACAGATGGGCATATCAGCCTGTACGACAGCAAGGGGTTGGCGAGATATTGTCGGTAGAATAACAGCTGTCATTGCGAGGAGCCGCGAAGCGGCAACGTGGCAATCTCAAATAACCAGTAAACAAGTTCTAGTAAGAGAATACGGGATTGCCGAGCCACTCGGTCTCGATACGCCAGAAAACCACTGGCTACTCGACCAGCGTGGCTCGCATGACATATCAAACGGTATAATCGCCTCATGTCCGAATTCCGATTCTTCCACCCAATCGAAGTCCGCTATGGCGACCTGGATCCGCAGGGGCACCTGAACAACGCCAAGTACCTGACTTATTTCGAGACAGCGCGTATCAATTACTTTGTCCAACTGGGGCTTTTCAGGCCGGGAGATTCCTTTATGGATATCGGCGTCATCATGGCAGAGGCGCGTGTCACCTTCCATGCAGCTGTACACTTCGGCACGCCCGTCAAAGTCGGTGTACATACCAGCAAAATAGGGAATAAATCCATGACGGTCGAACAAAATATTGTCAATGCTGAGACGGATGAAGTGCTGGCCAGCGGACAGGTGATTCTGGTCGCTTTTGATTATCATATGAACAAAACCCTGCCAATCCCGAAGAGGATGCGGGAAGCCATATCAAATTTTGAAGGGCTTTGAAAACGAGCAGTCTCCCCGTCTAGTGTTGATGACACCATTAGCAGGCATTAACCACAAAGGCACGGAGACACTGAGAACAAAAGCTCCGTGGCTCTTTGTCTCCGTGGTGAAATTTCAAGGTCAACACTCAAGAGGGAGACCACTCGTTTCTCAAAAAGCAATAATATCTCCAGCGCAATTCTGCTTTACTCGAAATATTCGGGTTGATAAGGGGAAATGTGCTGTTGCGAATTAGCCAGGATTTCGTCAATGGTCATATTTTCGTGTTGATTGATTGTAGGGTGGTAATGGATGTGAACACACATTACGTTCGGAATCGATTTGTAAATCAGTTCTTCCACCCTTGTTGCGATTGCGTCGCCTTCCGTGACCGTTAAATTGCCCTCAATGCCAACTGTTAAGTTTAGAACAATATGTGGCCCAAAGCGGTGCGCCTGCATTTCTTCCAGTTGCTTGACTCCCTTCAGGTCTTGCAACAGACTGACGACTTGTTCAGCCAGCTCTTTGCTAGGGACAACACCCATTAAATCAACAGATGACTCGCGAAGAATGAAGGCGCCTGTACGGAGAATGAGCAAGGCCACTAGCGCACCTGCCAGTGGATCTACCCAGGGATAACCATGTTGGCCGAGGAAGATACCGATCGAAGCGGCAGACGCAGAGTAGATATCATTGCGATGGTCATATGCCAATGCATTCACTACGGGGTTACGGGTTTCTTTGCCCAGTTTGCGGACATAGAAAAATAAGACTATTTTGATAGCAACCGTGAGGAGCGCAACCCAAAGAGCAAATGGATGCGTACCCAGTGATGTCATTTTGCCATCCAGAAGATCCCACATTTTATCTACTGCATTCCAGAACACCGCCACTGCTGTAGCTACCACGAACGCGCCAACGATAAGAGAAGCGATGCTCTCCAGTTGACGATGCCCATAGGGATGTTCGGTATCCGCGGGTTTCTTTGCCAAACGCATGAAGATGTTGGCCACTATGCAATAAGCCACATCAGACGTGGAATTGATCCCTTCGGCAAGCAATGCCGGGCTATGGCCGAGGATACCAATGGTGGTCTTCAGCGCAGATAACAGGATATTGATCCCCAATCCCAGGTTGATAGCCAGAAGGCTCTTCTGATCGCGCGTGTGAGACATGGCCTTATTCTAAGGCTTATCTATCGCCAGCACAATTGACAAAAATCCTGTTTTTGCTTCGAATAGCTCAGCGATAAATCGAGTATACTTCGTGGCGCAATATGACTTCCTACATTCGAAATTTCTGCATCATCGCGCACGTAGACCACGGCAAGTCCACGCTGGCGGACCGCCTGCTGCAACTCACGGGCACGATTTCCGACCGTGATATGACCGAGCAGGTGCTGGATACTATGGAACTGGAACGCGAAAAAGGCGTAACGATCAAGGCTTCCGCTGTGCGCATGAACTACAAAGCCAATGATGGGGTCGAGTATGAGCTCAACCTGATCGACACTCCCGGCCACGTGGACTTCGGTTACGAGGTCAGCCGCGCGCTTAATGCCTGCGAAGGTGCTGTGCTTGTGGTGGACGCCACGCAGGGCATCGAGGCGCAAACCCTGGCTAACCTGTACTCGGCCATCAACGCCAACCTCGAGATTATCCCGGTCATCAACAAGATCGACCTGCCCTCCGCCCGTCCCGATGAAGTGGCCGAAGATGTCGGTAGCCTGCTTGGGGTCGGGCCCGAAACGGTCATCCAGATTTCAGCCAAGGCCGGGAAAAACATCGAAGCTGTCCTGGAAGAGATCGTGGAGAAAGTTCCGGCTCCATCGGTTGAAAATGAAGCGGCCTTGCGCGCCCTGGTCTTCGATTCGCATTATGACTCGTACAAGGGTGTCATCGCCTACGTGCGCGTGGTGGAGGGTGAGATCAAGGCCGCTGAAACACTGCGCATGATGGCTACCAAAGTGGACATGAAACCGGTCGAGATCGGGATTTTCTCGCCCGGGATGAAACCGGTCAAGAACCTGTCCGCCGGGGAAGTGGGCTACATTGCCACCGGACTCAAGACGGTCCATGACTGCCGTGTGGGCGATACCATCACCCATCCGTCCGAACCGGCCTCCGCCCCTCTGCCTGGCTACCATACCCCCAAGCCAATGGTCTTTGCCGGGATCTATCCCGTGGACGCCGACGACTACAGTGACCTGCGCGACGCGCTCGATAAACTGCAACTCAACGACGCCTCCCTGATCTTCCAGCCGGAAACCTCGCAGGCGCTGGGATTTGGTTTCCGCGCCGGGTTCCTGGGTTTGTTCCACATGGAGATCATCCAGGAACGTATCGAGCGTGAGTATGAACTTAACGTGCTCTTCACCGCGCCCTCGGTGGAATATGAGGTTTTACTGATAGATAACTCAACTGTCCTAATCGATTCACCCGCAGAGTTGCCAGATGAAAGCAAGATCGTCGAAATCCGCGAACCGTGGATGAACATCGAAGTCATCACGCCCACCGATTACTATGGCCCTATCATGGATCTGGTCACAAAACGGCGTGGCGAGTTCAATGGACAGGAATATCCCGCTCCGCACCGGGTGCAGTTGAATTACGTAATACCGCTTTCCGAGTTGATCGTGGATTTCTTCGACGAATTGAAGTCACGCACCAAGGGTTACGCATCGCTGGATTACCAGTTTGCCGAATACCGTCCTGATAAGCTGCAAAAGCTGGAAATCCTGGTCAATGGCGAGCCGGTGGATGCGCTGGCCTCCATCGTGCATGAAAAAGATGCCTACCACAAAGGCCAGCGCTTCATCACCAAGCTCAAGAGTATCATCCCACGCCAGTTGTTCGATGTGGCCATCCAGGCTTCCTCCGGCGGGCGCGTGATCTCGCGCGCCAACGTCAAGGCCACGCGCAAGGATGTGTTAGCGAAATGTTACGGCGGCGATATCACTCGCAAGAAGAAATTGTTGGAAAAACAGAAGAAGGGTAAAAAGCGCCTGAAGATGATAGGCAATGTGGAGATCCCGCAGGATGCCTTCATGGCAGTATTAAAATTGGATGATGAATAGTTATTTGGTTGCTCTAACGGGGTCCGAGACCCCGCTAAAGTGGATATAACTTTTATGAAAGATGCAAAACGCTGGTTACCTGGCACGTTGGTCAGTATCGTCCTGATCGCGGCCATTTTATATTTTGTGGATTTTCGCCAGATGGCGGAAGCCATCCGCTCGGCAAATTATCTTATTCTAGCATTGGCATTGCCGTTGTCGTTCATCTGGCTGGCTGTACGCGGCATCGTCTGGCGCACGCTGCTACGTAACCGCGCCTCTTACCGGGATGTGTTCCTGACGCTGGGTGAGGGCTACTTGATGAACAATTTTCTGCCCTTTCGTCTGGGAGAGATAGGAAAAGCTTTTTTGCTCAGCCGCAAGTCAGACCTTCAGTTCATGGAAATCATCCCAACCATCGTGATCGAGCGAGCAGTAGACTTGGCATACTCGGCGGGTATTTTGCTAGTCTCGTTACCATTTGTTGTTGACGCAGAAGGTGCGGGACAGATTGGTGTCGTTGTGGGCGCGATCGTGTTGGTGGGGCTGGTTGTACTGTACCTGCTGGCTCGTAATCGCGAGTGGGCGCTGAATCTGTTCCATAAACTCAGCCAACGTTGGCCGGTTTTGCGGCGTTTCGGCAGCTTTCTTGAGTCGTTTTTTGAAGGGCTGGCTGTATTGACCGATGGCTGGCTTTTCGTCCGCTTCCTGTTTTGGATGACGATCAACTGGGGTATTGCAATTGTCTCGTACTTCATGATCGTACGCGCATTTTTCCCGCAGGCGCAGTTGATTTGGGGTTTCTTTGGGCTAGGCATAGCGGCTTTTGGCAATGCTGTCCCGTCACTGCCAGGCGCAATCGGTACGTTCGAGGGCGCTTTTGGCGGCGCGTTGACCCTGCTGACTGGGGATCAGTCCACTGCGCTGGCCGCGGCTTTAGCGGGCCGCCTGTATAACTATGTGAGCACAACCATTGTGGGCGTGATTGGTTTGGCAAGCGAAGGGCAGACGCTTTCAGGGATTTACCAGCAGTTGAAAGATTTTAGGGCCAAAGGCAACACAGGTGCAGAATAATATTATTCGAACAGA
>CAZLOC010000050.1:0-14798 GCA_964560935.1 uncultured Anaerolineaceae bacterium
ATCGAATTGACGCCCATGCGCAACCTGCAAACTTTGATGCAGGAGAGCGCCTACTCGCTCGTCGCGCAGACGATTTATCCAAGCGCGACGTTGCCGTCACATTCGTCCATGCTGACCGGGCTATGCCCCGATAAGCACGGCGTGGACTGGAATGACTACCGACCGGATAGAGGCTATGCCAACGGCATCGACATTTTCGATCTGGCGCATGCCGCCGGACTGCGCACGGTCATGGTGGTGGGCAAGGAAAAACTGCGCCAAGTCACTGAGCCGGAGAGTACTGACGTGTTCGAATTCATCAACGACCGTGATGTCGTCATCGCAGCGCGTGTGGCTGAACTCATCCCCCAGGGTTTTGATTTGATGCTCGTCCATTTCCCCACCCCCGATTGGATGGGGCACGAATACGGCTGGCTCTCGCCCGAACAATATAGTGTGCTCTTCCGCGCCGACGAAGCCCTGCAAACCATTCTGGATGCCCTCCAAAGAGCTGGGATGCGCGAGGATACGCTCATCATCGTCACTGCCGACCATGGCGGGCACGATACCACACACGGCTCCAGCCGACTCGAAGATATGACCATTCCCTGGATCATGGTCGGGCCAGGCGTACAGCATGTGGTTCTTTCAACCGCTGTCAATACTACCGATACCGCCGCCACCGTCGCCTGGGCACTGGGCCTGCCGCTCCAGCCTGAATGGGATGGCCGTCCCGTGCTGGAAGCCTTTGGCCTGCCAGATGAGCCGCACCCGCAACCGCGTTGCCCTTAAACCAAAAAGCCCAGCCTGACCGGCTGGGCTTTCGGCACTATACCAATTAAATCAGTTATGCTTTCTTGAGTGCGGGCAAGCCAGTTTTCATCTCGACAACTTTGTAACCAGCCGGGACGGCGTCAAGCGCTTTCTCAGCTTTCACTTCGCGCGAGAAGTAATATAACGTGGTCTCCTTCCCGCTGGAGCGCTTAATCTTATTGGCGTGCAGGTAGTAAGTCTGTCCTTTGGAATTAACGTGTGAAAAAGCCATTTTGTCTCCTTTTCTTTGGCAGGGGCTAAAGATATACTTAGTGTAGCACATACTTTCTGGCTGTCAACCGATAAAAAAGGCCAAATTGGAACATTAATTCTGTAAAAATCTTCTCAGAAAGAGGAGGTAGTGGGGTGTTTTGGGTGGGCTACGCCCACCCAAAACACCCCACACCCCGCTTCATTGAGAGGATGCCTCAAGAGTATTAGAAAGTCCAAGGAAAATATGATGACTGAGCCGATGATGATCGTTTCAACTTTAGATGAACTGCGCTCCGCCCGCTCCATCTTGGGTGAACCGGTTGGGCTGGTGCCGACTATGGGCTACCTGCACGAGGGACATCTCTCCCTCGTCCGCCGGGCAGCGGAGGAATGTGCCAGTGTAGTCGTCAGCATCTTCGTCAACCCGACCCAGTTCAGTCCCAACGAAGACCTGGCTGCCTATCCGCGCGACATGGAACGCGACCTGCACCTGCTCGAGTCGCTGGGCGTGAACCTGGTGTGGATGCCCACGCCGGAGATCATGTATCCAGGCGGCTACCAGACCTGGGTCCAGGTGGAAGCGTTGACGGGACCGCTCGAGGGGGCGCAGCGTCCCGGTCATTTCCGCGGGGTCACAACCGTAGTGGCCAAACTGTTCAACGGCGTCCAGCCTGCCAGGGCTTATTTCGGGCAGAAGGATGCCCAGCAGGCCGCCGTTATCCGCCAGATGACGCGTGACCTGAACTTCCCCATTGAAATTGTCGTTTGCCCCACCGTGCGCGAACCGGACGGGCTGGCGATGTCCAGCCGCAATGCTTATCTCGACTCCCAGCAGCGCCAGGCCGCGACAGTGCTGTATCGGGCTTTGAATGCTGCTAAAGATGCCTACGAGGCGGGCGAGCGCAATGCGGAGAAACTGCGCGCTCTCATGCGCGCGACGATTGTCGCCGAGCCGCTGGCCGAGATGCAATATGTTTCCTGTGCGGATTACGACACATTGGAGGAGCTTGATCAAGTCACCGGCAAAACCCTGCTATCAATGGCTGTCTTTGTTGGCAAGACGCGGCTGATCGATAATTTTGTGTTGGGGTAATCAGGACAAACTTGCGTAGGCTCGGAGCCTACGCAAGTTTGTATACGATGAAGATTCACTGGCGCTACTGGCTCAACTCATTCATCGCGGCGTTGGCTGCGCTGTTTCTCTTTGGCCTGGGCAGTTTACTATGGTTCTCCCATCGGCAGGCTTACAACTATATGCATCCGCGCCGGTTGGAACCTCCCAGCGGCGCGCTCTTGCAGCAGCATGGAATTACTTATCAAGAGATCGAGTTGCTCACCTCCGATGGAATAAAGCTGGCAGCCTGGTACACGCCGCCAAAAAACGGCGCGGTCATCCTGGTGGCGCATGGCTACGGCGACCGGCGCTCCGAAGATTTCTACAGCCTCTTTGCCGAACATGACTACGGTGTGCTGGCCTGGGATTTTCGCGGTCACGGTGCCAGCGGCGGCGACCTGGTTACGCTCGGCTATTACGAAACGCTCGATGTGGAAGCGGCGCTGGAGTACGCCCTGGCTCAGCCGGGTGTGGAGCACATCGGTGGCTGGGGCGGCTCGATGGGTGCGGTGACGATGATCCGCGCAACGGCGGGACGCCCCGAAATCGAAGCGCTAGTGGCTGACAGCCCCTTCGTAACGCTCGAAGATGAACTGGACTTGCGAGTCCCGTACCCGCTGCTGAATCCCCTCATCCGCACCTTTGCCGAACGAGAAACCGGCCTCCGTCTCGACATGGTTCGTCCGGTAAATGAAATTGGAGTCATCAGTCCACGCCCGGTGTTTCTCATCCAGGGTATGGGCGACACGATGGTGCCGCTGGATTCTGCCGAACGTTTGTATAACGCCGCAGGCGAACCGCGCGAACTATGGACGGAAGCAGACGTTCCGCATCTGAACATGTACGCATACTACCGCACGCGCTATACCAAACGGGTGATCAAGTTTTTTGATATGTATTTGTTGGGAAAGTAAGAACCCTGCGAAGGTTCGATCCTTCAGGCAAAGCTCTCAGGACAAGCCTTCGCAAGGCTGGAATAATCGACACTAGACTTGCTCGAAGCGCTGCACGGGGACAACGAATAGCGTGGCACGGCTTTCTTTTGAAGCAGATTCTCCCATTTGATCCCGAATAACCTGGATGCCTGCTTCCACGCGTTCATCGTCCACACCGATCAACAGGGTGACCACGCCGCTGCGCAGGAACCCGCCTGTGGAAGCGATACGCGTCACACGGAAGTCACTGGCCGTAAGCGCCCGGGTAACAGGTTCGGCATCCGAATCTTTGACAATGACAATAATCATCTTCATGGCTAAATCTCCTCGAAATGCTCCACAGGCAGGGCAAAGATGGTCGCGCCCCCCACTGTCACAGGGATGGGAGTTGGCAAGGGCATTGGCGCTCCTTCGACCGGCATGGTCAGGTATTCCACCCTTTGGCGGCAGGTTTTGCGCAATGTTTCTACCAGGCTGGTTTCCATGCTTTCAGGCAGACCGATCAGCAGGGTCGCGTTGCGACGCCCCAGAAAACCGCCTGTACTGGTCAGATAAACGGCCGGCGCGCCAAGGGATTCAGCGGCGCTGGTTGCGTGTTCAATATCCTGTTCCTGTACAACAGCCATGATCAGTAAGTGGATAGGTAATTTGGGAGAGATCATCTTGCTCCTCTAAATCTGCTCGAATTGATCTACCTTCAATACAAAGATAGTGGCGCGTTTGAGGCCAGGGTCTATGGCTGGGGCGCTATGTTCGCGGATAAGTTGGACGGCGGTCTCGACGCGCTCTTTTTCAGCCCCGATCAGCATTGTGGCATTTCCGCGTCGCATAAAGCCGCCTGTGGATGCAATCCGTGTGACACGGAAACCTGCATCCAGCAGGGCCTTGAGCACCTCTTCGCCATCCGCATTACGTAAAATGGCAATGATCAGCCTTTGTTCAGAATTCATCGTAAGATTCTACCTCGAACATGAATACGGTCGCTCCGCCAACAGTCACTTGCGTTGGCGTTGGCATCGGGAAGGCCGCACCATGCAACGGGGACGAAACGAATTCCACGCGCTGCTGGCAACTGCTCTTGAGCGCTTTGACCGCAGCTTCCTCGCGGTCTGCCTGCACGCCGATCAACAATGTGACATTCTTTCGGCTCAGGAAACCGCCTGTGCTCGGGAGCCGCGCCACAGAGAACCCAAGTTTGTTCAAATATCCCAGGGCATTTTCCAGATCCGCCTCTTGAATGACAGCAGCCATCAAGTGGGTGACAGATGATTTGAATGTACCAAGACGCAGCAATTCCGGCCAATTGTAACTTTGCTCGGTCAGGGCTGAATCCACCTCGCCGACCAATTGGGAATAGATCTCTTCGGAAATGACCCCGTCGCGCAGCAGACCTGTCAGGGCGCTGCGCTGGGCGCGCAAGGCCTCGCGATGGGCTGTGTCCAGTTCTTCGGCTTCCACCGTTGGGTTCGATGCAATGACTTGTTTGACGGCTTCCACTAATACGTCGTTCCGCCGCTCCATAATGGGTGAAAGTCGCTGCCAGGTGTGTTCGGAGATCAAGCCTTGCTGGTTCATGCGACGCAAATAGTCATAGGCGGCTCGCCCGGCCACAAAACGGGCATGGCGGCGTTCATATTCCTCTTGAATGTGAGAACGTTGCACCAGTTTGAGTTTCTTGATCACCCAGTCCATGGAAATGCCCTGTATCAGTAGTGTGAACAATACCACACCGAAGGCCATGTTGCGGAGCAGGGTTACTTGCGTAAGAAACTCAGGCTCAACATCCACTGGGAGTGTCAAAGCCAGCGCCAGGGCAATTGCCCCGCGCATGCCGCCCCAATACATGACGTGCTTCCATTTTGCAGAAATCCCCCGGTTGAAGAGGGATAAACCGTAGATCCCCAATGCACGCGCCAGCAGCACCGCCAGGATGGCGATCCCAATGGCGGGCAAATTATTTTGCAGGTCTGCAATGTCAATTGCCAGGCCGATCAGCAGGAAGATAAAGGAGTTTGCCAGGAAGGCGGCGTATTCCCAAAAGTTGAAGACGACCACACGCGTGGTTGCAGACATGCCACGCGGCCCAACGTTGCCGTTCACAATACCAGCCGCTACCACAGCCAATACGCCGCTGACGCCCAGCACATGTTCGCCAATCAGATAGGATCCGAACGCCAGCACGGTCGTCAATGTGGTTTCCACCAGCGCATCATCAATGCGACCGATGATCTGTGAGGCAAACATCCCCAGCACTATGCCGGTCAAAACGCCTCCGCCGGCAACTTTCAAGAATTCAGCGATCCAAGGTCCCAACCCGGAATCGGCGGACAAGGTGGACTTGCCATGTGTCGCAATCCCTGCGATAGCTACCATGATGTTGAACAGCACGATGGCTGTCCCATCATTGAACAGGCTTTCTCCCTCCAGCATCACCTGCAAGCGTTTAGGCACACCCAGCCGCCGGAAGAGCGCTACCACCGCCACCGGGTCAGTGGCTGCGATCAGTGCCCCAAAGACCATCGCCAGTTCAATCTTTATACCAATATTAGCCAGGGAAATCAGACCGCCTACCACCAGCGTAGTCAGGATAACACCCGGAACGGCCAGTAAAAGGATAAAGCCCAGGTCACGGCGTAAATCCTCCAAACGTAAGTGGAAAGCGGCTTCAAAGATAAGTGGCGGTACCAACAAGGTGAGGATGATTTCAGGAGAGATCAATTTGGGGAGCGGTTCGGGATAAATCGCTGAAATCAGCAAACCGATGCCCACCAACCCGACGGTATAGGGCAGTCGATAACGGCGTACAAAGATCGCTACCAATGCGGCGATCAACAAAAGGCCTATAATTGCTTCTTCGGCGAGAACGAACTCGCTTACTTCCTCACCATTCATCTATACAAAATCACTCCTAAAGAGAAACAATACAGGGAGCAGGATCCTCTACTATCACACTTCTACCATTTGGAAATTTTACTTCCGTGCGATCCAGCCCCCGTAAGACCTTGAGTCCCTTGTATTGTACCGTAACAGGCCAGGGGAAAGGGTTTTCCCCTGCGAGTCGTACGCGCGTGGGTGAAAGCACCTGCACCCCCAATACCTGCAAGAACAGCCCCACCGGAGCCAACCCGCTCAAGGCGTTTCGCTCGCCGAGTCCTCGCCCGTTATCGGCGTGATACCGTTGGTAAAAGGCGCGCTTTTGCTTCAGATTCTGGATTATGCCTGTCATCAGGTGTGCGACCAGCCGCGCCGCCTCCTGGCGGTATCCATAGGACAACATACCCTCACAGATCAACTGGTTCCAGGGCAGGTACACGCTCGAACATGTCGAATCGGCCTCCGTATCTGGTACATTCGGGCAGGCCGGGATGCCAAAGGGACGGTCAAAGCGTCCCGCATTCAGGATGGTTCGACTGATCATCACCTGTGCCTGCTGTCTATCAGGAACGCCTGCCCATAGCGGGAGTATCAGGGAGTGGTCTTCGCTGGTGTAGTCCAGCCTACGGACAATCACCTTGTCTTTTGCATCCACGCCTTTGATCTGGACACGCCCGATCTTTTCGTGGACCTGTTGGCTGGTTGCCACCATGCCGCCGCTGCACCATTGGAACTGTCCTCCTTGGATGACCTCGTTCTCGCCCTTGGTGGCGTATTCGCTGATGACCACCTGTGGTCGCTTCGCCGCCGGACTTTTGGCCTGCACCTCGATCAAAAGGCGGACCGGTGGCTCGAAGGTTTGCTTCAACTTGATCGTCCCGGAACCTCGCAGACTTCCCAACACCTTGCCGGGCGTACTTTCACCGGTCTCACGATCACGGTAATGATACAGGGCGGTACGCGGATTCCAGGCCTCATCCAGCGCGGTCTTCAGGCTTTCGGTCTGTTTTTTGACCAGCCTGACCTCATCCTCCCGGCCAATCTCTTTTGCTATCTGGATAAGAGACTGCGCCTCGCGATAGAGCATCGCCATCAGAGCCGGGTTGTGCACGCAGGTGATATCCACGCCCTGAGACCACGGGCTCCAGGTATCGAACATGGGGTTCTCTTCGTAACCGGTCTGCAGCAAATGCCTCCACTCAGGGATGCCATCACGGTCACGGTCGTTTTTCGGGGAGAACCAAGCCCAGTAGGAGCTCAATAGTTTGGGGAATACTTCTTCCAGAAAATCATCGTCATCAGAAATGCAATATAGAGACCAGGTCAGGCTGGCCAGGATGGGCATAGCCTGGTAACGCCCGCGTTGGCCGCCGAGACCGGGCTTGCCGTCCACCGCGCCGTCTTCTGTTTGCACAGCCAGGAAGTTGCGCAGCAGCCCCTGTGCCAGCTTTGGAGCGGCAGGCAGAACAGAAGACAGATAACAGGCTTCCAGCGGCGTTTGCCCGTTCCAGGAGGCGGGATAATCGCTGCCATCTCCCTTGCGGGAATATCCCTGGTCTGGTCCGCGCACCTGGACGAAGGATGGGTGCGGCAAATTGTCATTGGCCGGGAAGAACAGGCTGAAGGCCGTCTTCTGGCTGAACGCCAGGGCTGCATCCCACTCCGGGTCGCTGGTATGGATTTCGATGGTATCCCTGGCATTGACCAACTTAATGCGCGTGCTTTCGGCATCCCAGGGCTGGGCGGCGACGAGACGAGCTGTATCGAAGGATGTCTGGTGCCCGGCGGTGGCGGCCTGTGACCAGGTCAGTTGGCGGGAAGTGCCGGGATCCAAGTCGAGATCCACCATCAGCGAAGGCTGTGGCCCGGGTCCCGGGAGCGGGCCACCGGTCAGGAAAAGAAGCGGGACGAGGCCACTGGTCTGCCCGACCAGCACGTTGACCATCTGCATCTGGGTGTGGCTGAAGGCATGTCCATCCAATGGGACGAGCGCGGCGCACATCTCCAGACGCGGTTTACGAATTTCGGTGGAGCGATTGGCAACTGTCATGCGCCCGCAAATTGTATTGGAATCAGGCACGCGCACTTCATAAGTAACTTCCAGCCCGTCAAAAGGGAAGAAGGTCAGTTCCAGGAAGTTGGGATAACAATGACGGATGATAGGCGGTGTGCTGAACTCGGACACGTCCACGACTGTGGTGCCGGATTCGGTGAAACGGGGAAAAATACGTATCGAGCGGGCGCGCAGCCCATAGGTGGTGCGCAAGGAGAGCGCGGGTGGATCACCGGAACCCAGTTCTATTTCCCAGATATGGTCGTTAACGTAGTCAGGCGCGGAAAGACGCATATCCGTTGCCAAAGTTAGATTCAAAGGATCCCCAGCCCGAAGTGACCATTCACGCATGTTCTTATTGTACGGGGAGTTTATCAGGAGGTCAAAGGATTGATACAAGCTGTGCTAAAATTTTCTTTGCACATTTGATGAAGAACACGGAGGCGAAGCCATGAACGTACAAAATTCGATGAAAAGGCGGGTTATATCTGTTCTAAATACGGACAATTTGGGAACTGCGGCCAAACAATTCGTAAAATACCACGTGGGTATGTTGCCCGTGATCAATGCAGACGGGAAGTTGGTTGGTGTCTTGAAACTGCACGATCTGCTGGCGCTGATTTTGCCTGAATTTACAAACCTGATGGAAGATTTTGATTTCGTCGTTGATTTTGGAGCGATGGAATCGATCCGGCCCTCACAAGAAATCATCTCGAAACAGGTCTCTGCTGTGATGAAAGCCCCAATCTATGTCGATGACTCCTGTGGGCTTTCACGTGCGTTTTCGTTATTACACCGTCACAATTTAACCGATTTGCCTGTTGTCGATTCCGATCACCATCTTGTTGGAATCGCTTCTCGTGTGGACATCGGAACTGCAATCCTGAAGAATTGGGAGATCGTCTCTGGTGACTAACATGACAGCTATGCTTGTATCGAGTGTGATTTTTATTATCGCGCTTATTTTGATTTTTACCGAGAAAATGAACCGCAGCATCACTGGGATCGCTGGCGCTGCTTTGATGGTGGGAATAGGGACAGCACTGGAGTTTTACTCACAGGATGAAGCCATCTCAGCGATTGACTTTAATACCCTGGGATTGCTTTTCGGCATGATGATTTTGGTGGCTTTACTGGAGCCGACCGGTTTCTTCCAATATCTGGCAGTGTGGGCCGCGCGCCTTTCCAAAGGGCAACCTGTACGTTTGATGATCTTGCTGGGAACTGTGACGACGGTCTTGTCCATGTTCTTGGATAACGTAACCACAGTTGTCTTGATCGCGCCGGTCACTGTGTTGATCAGCGAGATTTTGGGCCTGAATCCGGTTCCTTACTTAATGACCGAGGCTTTACTCTCAGATACAGGTGGTGTAGCAACGCTAGTCGGTGATCCGCCCAACGTATTGATCGCTTCGGCGGCAGGTTTTTCCTTCAACGATTTCCTGACGCATTCCCTGCCGGTCGTTTTGTTTGCCTGGCTGGCAGCGTTATTCTTACTGCTCTATCTTTTCCGGAAAGATTTGCGTTTGCAGCCAAGCAACACGGAGGCTGTCTTGAAACTTGATCCCAAGGAAGCTCTGCATGACCGCAAAACGACCACTCGCGTGCTGGTTGTGCTGGGAATTGCCCTGGTTTTCTTCTTTATCCATCATACCTTGCATGTTCAGCCAGCATTCATTGCCTTGGCCGCCGCTGCAGTGGCTTTGGTTTGGATTCAACCCGATTTGCACAAAATGTTTCAACGGATTGAATGGAATGTGTTGATTTTCTTTGGTGCATTGTTCGTAATGGTCGGTGGCCTCGAATCGGCCGGAGTTTTACACCAACTGGCTGAATTGATCGGCAGAGCGGGCAATCTTTCCCCTGTCCTGTTTGGCGTGATCACCATTTGGGTGGTGGCAGGCCTGTCCGCCATCGTGGACAACATCCCGATCACGATTGCGTTGATCCCTGTATTTACCGAACTCGAATTGGAAGGTATCAATGTACAACCCCTGTGGTGGGCGCTGGCTTTCGGCGCGGGTTTTGGCGGCAATGGCACCATCATTGGTTCAACGGCGAATGTTTTTGTTGCTTCCCTCTCGGAACGGACAAAATACCCGATCACCTCTCAACTCTGGAACAAACGTGGACTGCCTGTCATGATTGTCACTTGTTTTGTGAGCAGTATCCTTTTTGTGGTGCTCTATCCCTATTTAAGCCGCTGAGAGGCCTAAGCCACCGCAATGTGTTCTTTATGCTAGAATGGAAGTATCTTCTCAAAAAGAGCTCTTTATTGAAAAGATACGAATGGAACTCGCATGCAGAATGGAGCGTCTATGATGGAGACACCTTCCTTCAACCGTGGACTGTACTTCGAAGAGTTTGAAGTCAGTCAAAAGATTATTACAGTCGGGCGTACCGTTGCCGAAAGCGATATTTTCACCTTTGCCGGTTTCTCGGGCGACTACAACCAGATCCATACCGATGCTGAGTTCAGCAAGAACACACCATTCGGCCAACGGGTCGCGCATGGCTTGCTGGGGTTATCCATTGCTTCCGGCCTGGCCATGCGTACCGGCGTGCTGGAAGGTACCGTTATCGCTTTTCGCGAGATCAACAACTGGAAATTCATTGCCCCGGTTTTTATTGGTGATACCATCCACGTCGAAATGGAAGTTGCCGAAACTAAAGCCCTGCCGCGCATCGGTGGCGGCTCTGTCATCATTACGCTGGATGTCAAGAAACAAAGCGGTGAAACCGTCATGAAAGGAAACTGGACCGTGCTGGTCATGTCCAGGCCATAAATTTATGACAATCCCTCCTGAAGAAGATCCGCGCGACAAATTACGTCGCTTGCTGGCGTCGGAAGACGAAACCATGCCAGAATTGCCCACAGCGGATGAAAAACCCGGCGGTTCGCCCTCGGACGAGACGATTGCTTCCGTTATAGCATCTCTTGGCGAGGAACAAGAGATAGCAGAAGAAACCCCTATTTTCCCGGAGCGTACACCCACGCCTGATACCCCAATGCCCGCGCTGGACAAGGACAACATGCCCCTGCCCCGTCGCGTGGACGAGATCGACGTGGGCGCTACGCGAGTCACCCCGGCAGCCTATAACGTTTTGCCGAAAGCCACCTCCGCTCGCCCGGCGAGCAGTACACCGCCTTCGCAGCCCGTTGGGACCCGTCCGGCGACGAACAAGGTTCCTTCCGTGCCCGCAGCTTCTCGCCCGGCCACGCAGCGCGTCCCGACCGGTCCCAGGGAGGCGTTTTGGAAGGGCCGCCTTGGATGCCTGCTGAGGGTCTTCATTATCTTCCTGTTTGCCCTGGTTGGTTTGGCTCTACTTGGCGGCTCGATCGCTCTATATCAATATTATGCCATCGCCCGCACGCTACCCAGCGTCAGCGACTTGCGCGAACGCGCCTCACAGTTCGAGACCACTCGCATCCTTGACCGCAATGGCAACGTGCTCTACGAGATCATCGACCCGAATGCCGGGCGGCGCACCTACGTGCCGCTGGAGAAAATTTCCCCCTATGTGGTCGCCGCAACCATCGCCACCGAAGATAAGGACTTCTACAACCATCCCGGTTTCGACCCATGGGCCATCACCCGCGCGTTATGGGAGAATTATCGCACCCAGGGACAGGGCGGCGGCGCCTCGACCATCACCCAGCAATTGGCGCGCAACCTGCTGCTCACGCCGGAAGAGCGCGTCCAGCGGACGTACACGCGCAAGGCGCGTGAGATCATCCTGGCGGCTGAAATCACCCGTCGCTACACCAAAGACGAAATCCTCGAACTCTACCTGAACGAAAACTACTACGGGAACCTGGCTTACGGTATCGAAGCCGCGGCCGAGACCTATTTCGGCAAAACAGCCGACCAGTTGACTCTGGCGGAGGCCTCCTTCCTGACCGGCTTGCCGCAATCCCCGTCTATCTATGATATCTATACCAACCCCGAAGTCACCCTGACACGCCACCAGCAGGTGCTGGTGCTCATGTTCCAACTCAGCCTGGAGCGGGGTTGCATCCCTGTCAGCAACAGCGAGGAGCCGGTCTGCATCACGCCGCCGGATGCCACCAATGCTGCCAATGAGATCAAAGCCTATCCTTTCCGCCCACCAATTTTTGAAATCCGCTACCCACACTGGGTCAACTATGTGCGTAATCAACTGGAAGAACTTTACGATCCGCAGACGATCTATCGCTCTGGGTTCACGATTTACACCACGTTGGATCCCAATTTGCAGGATAGGGCGCAACAGATCATAACCGAGCAGGTCGCCTTATTGATCAACAATAACGCCCATAACGGCGCATTGGTAGCGATCAAACCGTCTACGGGCGAGATCCTGGCCATGGTCGGCTCGGCTGATTTCTATAACGAGGCGATCGATGGGCAGGTCAATATGGCGGCCAGCCCCACGCGCCAACCCGGCTCGTCGATCAAGCCCATCAATTACGTAGCTGCCTTCGAAAAGGGCTGGACTCCGGCCACGCTCATCTGGGATGTGCCGTCCGAATTCCCGCCCTCCGGCGACCCGAATGACCCGCGTGAGCCATACAGACCGGTCAACTATGATGGCCGCTTCCACGGCCCGGTGACTGTCCGCACGGCTCTGGCAAACTCGTTCAATGTCCCTGCCGTAAAAACCTTGCAGTTCGTTGGTATCCATGACAACCCGGATACGCCTGAAAAAGAAGGCATGATCGGCATGGCCGAGCGGCTGGGTCTCACCAGTTTCACACGCTCGGATTACGGTTTAGCCCTGACGCTGGGCGGCGGCGAGGTCAGCCTGCTCGAAATGACGAGCGCCTTTTCCGTCTTTGCTAATGGCGGACAGCGCGTCCCTGCGGTTTCCATTCTCAAGATCGTGGATCATACCGGGGAAGTGGTTTACGAATACGAGCCACAGCCAGGCGAACAGGTCATCCGTGCCGAACACGCTTATCTCATCTCCTCGATCCTTTCGGACAACGAAGCCCGCTCCTGGATGTTTGGCCGCAACTCGCTTCTGAATCTGTCCTTCCCGGCGGCGGCTAAGACCGGCACCACTGACGATTTCCGCGATAACTGGACGCTTGGCTATACTCCTGATCTGGCTACTGGCGTATGGGTTGGCAATGCGGATTACACCCCCATGGTCAACACCACCGGGTTGAGCGGCGCGGCGCCGATCTGGTCACAGTTCATGGAATTGGCTGTTCCCTATGCCAGCGGCGGCAACCCGACGCCTTTTGCACGTCCGGCCGGGATTGTCGACAAGATCATCTGCGCCACTTCGGGCACGGAACCCTCAAACTGGTGTAAGGAACAGCGCAGCGAAATCTTTGCAGCTGACCAGCCGCCACTCCCGCCTGGGAAAGACCTCTACCGTAAAACCACGCTGGATACCTGGACCGGTCTGGAAGCATCAAACGCCTGCAATAAATTCACTGATGAACAAGATGTAATTAACACAGGCGGCGATTCTTGGGCTGAACAATGGTTACAATCGGGAGCAGGCAAGGATTGGTTGGAAGCGCACGGCATTCCGCGTGATGCCACATTTGCGCCACAGCGCGAATGCAGCAACAATGATCCGCAGCCTACCATTGAATTTCGTGGCTGGGAAGACGGCGACATTGTTACAGACTATGTTATTGATATCAAAGCTGTCATCAGTGCTCCTGATGGCATCGACCGCTGGACGCTCGAATATAGCCTGGGCAATGAACCGGATGAGTGGAAGCAGATTGCCGAAGGGAGAGACGCGGTCGAAGATCAGACCACGTTGCTCAATTGGAATTTGCAGGATGAGGCTGTTGGTGGAAATGCGGTCACATTGCGCATCTACGTGACCGGCGATCGGGGATATGCAGAGCGCAAAATTACGCTTGGGTTGCAATTGCCTACGCCCACACCCAGCCCGACCTTTACACCAACTGCAACGCAACCGCCTTTACCGACCGATACGCCTACCCCGACCTCTACGTCCACAACAATCCCTGTCGCAACAGACACTCCAACGACAACGCCAACTCCTACGCCGTCACCAAGTGCAACGCCTACGCAATAACGAATTAACATGCGACTGGAAGACTTGAATTGGATGGATGTGGAACGCTACCTGGGACAGGACGACCGCCTGATCTTGGTCCTGGGTGCATGCGAACAACACGGATACCTGAGCCTGTTGACCGACATCAAGATTCCCCTGGCCTTGGCTGATTCCGCTTCGAACCAGACCGGAGTGCTGGTGGCTCCGCCCCTGAACTTTGGCATCTCCCCATATTTTCTCGACTACCCCGGCACTTTAAGTCTTAGTGTAGAGACCATGATCTCAGCCGTAGAGGATATAGTCCGCTCGGCATACCGGCAGGGATTCCACCGAATCCTTGTGCTCAATGGACATGGCGGGAACTCGGCTGTGCGTCACCATTTGAACGAAGTCAACAACGATCTGCCCGACCTGAAAATGAGATGGTATGACTGGTGGATGTCACATTCTGTTGAAGCGGTTGCGCAAAAGCACAATATCAAGCCTTCGCACGCAAATTGGTTGGAAGCATTCCCTTTCACGGTCGTTGGTGAGTTGCCGGAGGGGAGTAAAATCCCGCCTAAGGTACCCAGCGCGATCATGGATGCAAGCACAACGCGCGAAGTGTATGGCGATGGTTCCTTTGGCGGACCGTACCGTGTAGATGACGGGATTATGCAAGAGGTCCTGAATGCTGCGCTGGAGGACGTCCTCTTACTGTTAAATTTCGAATAATGCCTGAGCGATTTGCCCTTGACATCATCCCGTTTTTTGCCGATAATACCCCCAACATTATAAAGGCTATGAC
>CAZLOC010000051.1:0-14765 GCA_964560935.1 uncultured Anaerolineaceae bacterium
AGCGTGGATGCGGAAGGCGTCATCACCATCGTCCCGGTTGAGTTGGAGTCGGAGGCCTGATCATGTGGAAAAAAGTCTACGAATGGCTAGATGAACGCCTCGACCTGCAGGGCATGTACAAGAACCTGCTCGACCGCCCGGAACCGGAGGGCAACTGGTGGAACACGCTTGGCTCTGCAAGCCTGTTCCTGTTCGTGATGCAAGGCCTGACCGGTATCTTTTTGACAGTTTATTACACCCCTTCGCCCGATCATGCTTACGACTCCATCCAATACATCATGAATGACTTGGCCTTTGGCTGGCTGATCCGCGGGATGCACCATTGGGGTTCCAGCCTGATGGTGCTGGTGGTTTTCATTCATATGATCCGCGTGTTCGTCACCGCTTCCTACAAGTATCCGCGCGAGCTGACCTGGCTGGTCGGCGTTGGCTTGCTTTTACTGACAGTGGGCATGGGTTTTACCGGTTACCTGCTGCCCTGGCACCAGCAGGCCTATTGGGCGACCACGGTCGGCACGCAGATTGCGGGCAGTGTACCCTTCATCGGTGATTTCATCCTGAAAGTCCTGCGCGGCGGCCCGGACCTGTCTGCGCTCACGTTGCAGCGCTTCTTCTCTGCGCATATCTGGATGTTGCCCGGCATGCTGGCTGCGTTGATCGGCGTACACTTATATCTGATCATCAAGCACGGCGAATCCCACTTCCCGGACGAGGAAGATTAGCTTCTCAAATGTCATTGCGAGCGACCATATCATCCCCGAAGGGGAAAGGGAGCGTGGCAATCTCCCATTCGTGAGGAGATTGCTTCGTCGCTAACGCTCCTCGCAATGACAGGTTGAGGGAGTGAATCATGAACGAAGAAACAAAAAAACAAATCAACGCTAAATACGAACGCGAACTGAACAGTGGCGAGCGCTTCTGGCCTGACAGCATCTTCAAAGATGTCATCATGGCGCTGGGTATATTTGTGCTGCTCGTTGTGCTTGCCACCTTTATCGGCGTGCACGATACACCGAAGGCTGACCCCAGTGACAGCTCCTACGTGCCGCGCCCGGAATGGTACTTCCTGTTCCTGTTCAAATTCCTGGCGCTCTACGGCCAGATCCCCGTACTGGGCAAGATCGAGTTTATCGCCACCGTCATCATCCCGGTCATTGCCATCGGCGTGCTGACCTTGTTGCCTTTCCTCGAAAAATCCCCTTATCGTTACTACGGCAAGCGTGTGTTGCCGATCAGTATGATGGCTATCTTCGTCGTCAGCATGGTCACCCTTACCTGGATATCTGATATTTCTACTACGTCAGGTGAAGAAGGCGTTTACCTGGCTGGCATCCTGCAGATTATCGGTGGACTGGTCGTACCCGGTCTGGCCTTCCTGCTGCTGTTCATCATGGCCTTTACGTTGAAGGAAAAGGCCCGGAGGTCCATGATCTGGACAACCGTGATCGCCTCGGTCTTGATGGTTGCCTTTACCGGAGCGACGCTTCTGTACGCCCCCGAAGTTGCTGCTGTTGAAGAAGAGGTCCCCGTCACCCTGGTGGATCGTATCGTCGCGGGCCAGGACCTGTACTCGGTGCATTGCGTCGAATGTCACGGTGACGATGGCTCCGTGGCGACCATCGAAGGTGTGGAAGGTCTCGAGGGCAGAGAGATCACACCGATCAATACGCGTGATGTGCTCTATACGCTGACCGATTCAGCCATGGTGGAGGTCATTTCTTATGGGCGGCCAAATTATGGCATGAACCCCTTCGGCAAGGCCTATGGTGGCGAGTTAACCCGCAGCCAGATCGACTACATGGTCACCTTCATGCGCTACGCCTGGGATGACCGCTTCGAGATGCCACCCATCAAACCGCTCTTCCCGGCACTGGCCGAAGGCGAAGTCCCTTCGTATGATGTGCACATCGCGCCGATTGTCAAACGCTACTGCATCTCCTGTCACCGTGAAGGCAAGGAGAACAACGATTACCTGATGACCAGCTACGAAGAGATGTTGACCACCGGCGAAAACGCAGACTTCAACATCATCGCGGGTGACATGAATTCCTACTTGCTGCAAACCATCCAGCAGACCCCCATCCTGGACGAGAACGGTGAGGAGGTCATCGGCGTCATGCCGCCCAGTTCTGTTCTCAAACCGAATATTGTCGATGTATGGGTGCGCTGGATCATGAACGGCATGCCGCAAACGGCTGAAGAAGCTGCGGCGCTGTTTGCCCCCCCAACCTCCGAGGCGACACCAGCACCGTAGACGGAAAAATGTTGAATCAAAAAGGCTATCCTGTGAAGGATGGCCTTTTTTGCGCTCACTCTGTCTTCTGGTCCACCACAATCCAGCGGTTTCACTCTACGGCATGGCGTTTTTGTACATTCACAGTTCCCGGCACGGTGCTTTCAATGGTGCCTGTTGAAACATCAGCGCCGCAACTAGTACCCGGACAGCATGATAATGATTGATGAAAATACAGTATGCAAAGGGAAATCTATCAATCAAAATTACCTTGTTCGGGCACTAGAAAATGTTGAATCAAAAAAGAAGCGACTAACCTGGTATCAAATGCTGATTGTTCTCACAAAAACCTTATTAAATGGTTCAGGGCAGGTCATTCGCCTGCCCCGAAAACCCATCTGCAAAAATCCATTTACGGGTAATAAGGTTGGATGGAGTCCAAAGTGAGACCATCAGCGCTGCCATAATTTCCACTTCCGGGTGGGATGTCGGGCGCGGTGATACGAATCCAAGAGTACGTTGTTCCCGCTGGACTGCCAGTGATGGCGTCAATATCGATGGTTACACCGGAGTAGATAGTGGGTGCACTGGGTGAAGCATATAAGAATGTGCTTGCTGGGTTGAAAGAATAATTGTCATCTTCGGGGCCGATGCCAGCTACATTGGTATTGGCATCTGAAACGCCATCACCCCAAAAGAAGACTGTAAACCAGGTGGATCCATCAGCACTGATTTCGACTTGAACCCAGTCCATGAGTACTTCGTCGGCGGGTAATAACATGTATTCAAAATAGACAAAATCAGGCGTTGTAGTATTGCCGTCGGCCGTGATTGGCGTGGGCAGGATGTAGGTAACCGGGACCCCATCGCCTGGGATGAAATAACCACCATCTGGCGGGCCAAAGTTTGGCCCTGCGGATTGCGTATTGGTATCGATTGCGGAGTTGTTGGTTGTATCCGAGTCGTTAAAGCTTGCCCCACCCGGTATGACAAGGTTAGCTGTGTTGGATAAATCCCCGGTGGTTCCAGAATTCACAACGCCTTGAATTGTAATTGTGATCGTTTCACCCGCGCTCAGGGAAGCGCCATTGAAAGCCACATTTTGCCCGGAAGTGCTATTCGCACCGCAACTGTCATTGACTGCATCGCTCGGCGTGCAGGTGATGACCAGCCCAGTGAT
Organism: uncultured Anaerolineaceae bacterium; assembly: GCA_964560935.1. Classification (GTDB taxonomy): domain Bacteria; phylum Chloroflexota; class Anaerolineae; order Anaerolineales; family Villigracilaceae; genus JAABUE01. The sequence continues at coordinate 3,414 of CAZLOC010000051.1, forward strand.
GCTTGCCGGGACTGAGTCGGTGATGTTGAATCCGGTGGCAACGTCAGGTCCGGCGTTGGTCACCAAGAGAGTATATTTGATCCCTGCGCCCGGCGTATATCCCGCACTACCATCGTTCTTCGTAATACCAGGATTTGCGCTCGGGACTGAAGTCGGGGGCGGGGGTGGCGGGGGCGGTGGAGGAGATGTAGGAGGGGGCGGCGGGGGAGGCGGGGGCAAGACGATGCTGGTAGGAGGCGGGACAGGTGTCGGGTTGTCGGTCGGGATAATTATGGTGGGCTGAGTTTGAAGCGTGGGAACCTTCGTCGGTATGATGCGGGTCGGTATGATACGGGTTGGGATGATCGCGTTCGGGGTGAGAAAGAGGTCCCCCCAGACAGGTTGGGTCAGGATGTTGGAACTGACAGGCTCCATCAACTCCGGGTTGGTTTGGGCTGCAAAGTCGGCATCGGGATCCAGGTTGGAGCCCATGTCAGCAACCAGGGTCCAGGAAGGGACAAGCTTAATGGCTTGCTGCCCGGTGAGGAACATACAAAGAATGCCCAGCGGGACGATGAGGAGGACGAGCAGAAGATCCCTGCGGGGTTCTTCCCTTTCTTTCATGATTTATGTCCGTTAACCGGTAGCCTGACGTAGACGATTGTGCCAGGGTTTGTTTTTTCATCGTAGCCGGGACTTTCCAGCCAGATGCGACCACCATGCGCCTCAACGATACCGCGGGCAATGGCCAGACCCAGGCCCGGTCCGCCGCCTTTGAATTTGGTCTTGCCTGAGGAGTGCATAAGCACTTCACCGGTCTGATAGAACTTCTCAAAGACTACTTCTTGATTCTCCTTGGCAATCCCTATACCGGTATCGCATACAATGATTTCGACTTCGGGAGTGTTAGAGGGTCCCTCGGTGATCCTCCCGTTGATCGCGATATGACCGCCATCCGGCGTGTATTTGATGGCGTTCATAATGATGTGGTAGAAAACCTTGTGGAGAAGTTCAGCATCTGCCGATATGATTGGTAACTTGTCCAATCCATCGGTAGTTAGTTCAAGATTTCGTTCTTTTAGGGCGGATTCGAAAGGTTTGCGTGCTTTTGCAATAATGAAACTGAGCTTTGAGGTGTTTTGGGAAAGTTTGAGGGTTTTACTGTCAATCTTCGAGACATCCAGCATACTGTTGACAATTTCTTCCATACGTTCGAACCCCTCCATGAGCCCTTTTGACAGCGGTTCAATCTCAGGGTTGTCCTTGGCCAGTTGTTGCAGCATGTAGGTATATCCCTGGATGAGGGTGAGCGGCGTACGCAGTTCGTGAGCAGAAATATGGATAAAGCTGACCTTTGTGCGGTCCATCTGCTCCAGTTGTTTATTGGCCCTTTCCAAATCTCGGTATGCGCTTTCCAGGTTTTGATTAGCCTTTATAAGATCAAGCGTGCGTTGCTGCAGGTGACCGGTCATCTCATCAAAGGTAGTGGCTAGCGTGCCGATTTCATCCTTGCTGTGGATGCCGGTGCGTCTGGCCAGGTCTCCTCCTGCGATAGCCTGCGAGGTTTTCACCAGCGAAAAGAGCGGATTGATGATACGCCGCGAGATGACGAAACCAAGCAGGATAACGACGAACATGGCTAAGGAGAAAATAACCACATATAAATTGCGGTTGATTGCAGCGGTTTGAACGACATACTCCGATGACAAGACCACAGCGAAGACCCCCAGCAGGTCGTTGCTTATTTTTAACTTGCCGCGGGCCAGGCTATACGGACGCTCTCCAATCGTAATGTTTTCCCCTAAGACTAGTTTATCCGCATCAGCTACTTGCTGGTAGGTTGTTACAGGGATAGAAAGCGTATTCAGGAAAATAGCTTCTTCTTCTCCCTGCGCTTGCAAGGTAGATGCAACCGCCTTCCCATCCTCTCCGTAGATGATCACGTCAGCCAGCGAAGTGCTCTTCAGATTTGGCATAATCGTTTCTATGGATGTGCCGATGACAATCGCACCAATCACCTCATCATCGGCGACAAACGGAATAGCAGTAAAGTAATACCAGCGATTGTTTACAGGGTCCTTGCTAATCGCTCTGGCAGGAGGAGCATCCGGGTTGCGAGTTTCCAGTAACGGCTGGGTGATATCCAGGGCAATCTTTTGCGCTGGTTTTGTAACATCTGATAATGCTCCATCTGCTTGACGGTGCAAATGGAGCATTTCCTGGTCTTGCGTGTTCACAATAAAAAGGTTTTCGATGTTTATCCCGCTTACCGAAGGTGTTACCAGTGTATCCAAGGCAGGGCGATCTGCATCACGTAGTGCTTCTGCCACACCCCGAGTGAAAACAATGATGCGGGCATTGTCAATGTGTTGAAGTTCAAGACGGGCAAAATTATCCGAAACAGCGCGCCCGGCCTCCAGAAGCTGGTTATTCAGGCGCTCTGATAGTGAGTCGGTTACCAGACGAGTGACAACGTAAGCTCCTGTGATTGCAACAAGGAGTGTAAGAAGCAGATAAGGAAGAATAACTTTATACCGAATGCTCACAATAGTTCCGAAGTTGTAGGTTCGACCAAAAAAGGTCCCACTAATTATATACCAGCACAAGGCAAATTATGATTCTATTAAAACTGTACGCAAATTAACATGCAATTGCCCATTAGTAACATTTATCACAAAAATGGCCTGCGCTGGGCAAATTAAAAACGCCTCGAAAGGCGTTTTTGTGGGCGCAAAGGGACTCGAACCCCTTGACCTTACCACCCCCTCGATGGGGGCTTCAGTGGAACAGAAAGCCTCGCGAATTGCGAGACTTTGTGGGCGCAAAGGGACTCGAACCCCTGACCTCTTCGGTGTAAACGAAGCGCTCTGACCAACTGAGCTATGCGCCCAAAATAAGCAATACACTACTGCTATTATAAGTTACAGGTTGCAGGTTGACAAGTTGCAGGGTAAACTTTCCATAATCAAATTTCTATCGTCAAGTGGAGGAATCATGCGTATCATTCGCTATCAGATCAAAAAAGAAACACCCAAATATGGGTGGATACTGGAAGACAAAGTCGGTGAGATAGAAGGCGACATATTTGGCGCTTACAAACGGAAAGAAGCCCAGACGCCTCTGGCGGAAGTCCACTTGCTCCCGCCATCGCAGCCGACCAAAATCGTTTGCGTGGGTCGCAACTACGTGGATCATGCCAAGGAACTGGGTAACGACGTACCCAAGATCCCGCTCATTTTTATGAAACCGCCCTCTTCGATCATTGCGGACGGAGAGGCGATCATCCTGCCGCCACAGTCAAAACAAGTGGAGCACGAAGCAGAGCTGGTGGTTGTCATCGGTAAGCGCGGAAAGAATATTATCGCTGAAGAAGCCGGTGAATTTATCTTCGGCTACACCATCGGCAATGATATCACTGCCCGCGACCTGCAAAAGATTGACGAACTATGGACGCGGGCCAAAGGCTTCGACACTTTCTGTTCGTTTGGCCCGTGGATCGACACCGAGTTTGATCCATCTGATGCGGTTGTCACTTGCCGTGTCAATGGGCAAATGCGCCAGATGGCATCTACACGTGATATGGTTTTCAACATTGGGGTACTGATAGCCTACGTTTCCTCCATCATGACGCTGGAGCCAGGCGACTTACTTTTCACCGGAACGCCCGCCGGTGTGGGTGAGCTAAAAGATGGCGATGAAGTGGTTGTGGAAATCGAGGGCCTGGCGAAGTTGAGCAATCCAGTCAAAGCCGCAAGCAGGTAGATCGTCTCTTCGCTTTGCACGCCAACTTTACGACCGCGATCCAGTTACTCATTATCCTTCAATCGCAATCTGCTTACATGCGATGGTTGCACACTGACTCCTGAGGGCACAGCGGGAACGGTTTGTGCGTCATTGATCAGCCGGGCCAAATGTTTGACCATCACCGCCTGGCGTGGAGCGGCCTGTGCGCCTAAGTCTTCGAGCGCGGGTTCCAACCAGGTCTGGTACGAGCGAACGCACAGATAAACAGGGCGTCCGCGGCGATCAGGGATGCAATTGAGTAAAGAGGCCAGCTTGACATCCACATCGATAACCTCGGGGTGAATCAGCGGCGCCAACACGATCCCTTGCGCTCCAGATGAAAGATTGACATAACATTTGACGTCGTCATTACAGGTCAAACCGCGCGGTCGTTTCGGCAACGGTTCCACCGGGTGCATCAATTGTGGAACGATCTGATGGTATAAACTTTGCAGGGCAGGTCGATTCACCGAGCGGGCACGCATCCAGCCTTTTGGGGCATTGGAAACACCATTCAGATCACTGACATCCCACATACGCTGCCAGGCATAGACCGAGAATCCTGCCTTCCGCAAGGCAGGAAAAACGTCGCTGTTTTCGTCTATCTCAGCAATGACATGAAAAGCACCCCATTCCCCGGCCTGCTTTGCCAGATGCTCGACTAAAGCCGGCAAAGCGGCATAGTTAAGACGGGAAGCAGGAGCCAGATATAGCAACTTTGCAAAGGTTTCTTCGCCGGAGTGCGTAATGCCGCCAATCAGCGTACTGTCTTCTTTATTTGCAATCGCAGCATACATATGCCTGGCAGGGTTGATATAAGAAAATAACCCGGCTGCGCCCAGCGGATGGCCGCGCGTTAATGCGCGCGTGCTGTCGAGGGTCAGGGCGTCATTGCGATAGCGAGCGATGAGAGGAAGATCGAGGATATCTAGCGAACGAATTGTCATTAATCCACTAAGGAAAGGAAATACTGGTGAAAACGACTGTCACCGGTCAGTTCGGGGTGGAAGGATGTAGCCAGGAAATGTCCCTGTTGCACGGCAACAATTCTCCCGTCCGGTAATGAGGCGAGAATCTTTGCATCCCCGGATACGGACTCGATAATGGGTGCACGTATAAAGACGGCATGGAACGCTTCGTCCGTACCCGTGGCCTGCTTCAGTTCCGAGATGTCCAGATCGGCCTCGAACGAATCCACCTGGCGGCCAAAAGCGTTGCGCGCGACCTTGATGTCCATCAGGCCAAGCAAGGGCTGCTCGCGGCTGACGTCCTTCGAAAGAAAGATGGCACCCGCGCAGGTACCCCAAATGGCGCGCCGCTGACCGAAGTGGCGCAAAGGTTCCATCAGTCCGAATTCGGTGGCAAGCTTGCCGATCGTAGTGGACTCGCCGCCAGGGATGATCAGGCCATCGAGTCCATCGAGCTGCTCAGCTAACCGTACTTCAACGGCCTCAACCCCCAGGCTTTTGAGCATGACGATATGTTCTGCAAAGTCGCCCTGGAGGGCAAGGACACCAATTTTCATAAGCAATTCAGGTGGTCGAGTAGCCCGTGCTCGTCGGGCGTATCGAGACCACCGGGTTTCGATACGCCCCTCGCAACAAACGCTCGGGGCTACTCAACCCTCTTGTAACCTACCAGCCCCGCCCGGCGATCTTCTCGATCTCGGGCATAGTGGATACGTTCAGGCCAACCATAGGCTCGCCCAGGTCCCGGCTGACCTCGGCCAGAATGCTGGCATCCCGATAGTGCGTCACGGCTTTGACGATGGCGGCGGCGCGCTTGGCCGGGTCGCCAGACTTGAAGATACCCGAACCGACGAAGACACCATCCACACCCAGTTGCATCATCAAGGCAGCATCGGCAGGAGTCGCCACGCCACCCGCTGCAAAATTGACCACCGGCATACAACCGAGTTCTTTGGTTTCTTTGACAAGTTCATACGGCGCACCGATTTCCTTGGCATAGGCCATCAGTTCCTCATCGGCCATGGTGGTCAGGCTGCGTATCGCGCCCATCACTGCACGCGCGTGGCGGACAGCTTCCACCACATCGCCTGTGCCAGCTTCGCCCTTGGTGCGGATCATGGCCGCGCCCTCGCCTACTCGGCGCAGAGCCTCGCCCAGGTTTCGGCAGCCACACACGAATGGGACTTTGAACTCGTGCTTGTTGATGTGATGCGCTTCGTCGGCGGGCGTCAACACCTCGGACTCATCGATGTAGTCCACACCAATTGCTTCCAGGATCTGTGCCTCGACAAAATGCCCAATACGACATTTTGCCATCACCGGGATGCTGACCGTATCCATGATCTTCTCGATCAGGCCAGGATCAGACATGCGGGCGACGCCACCCTGGACACGGATGTCCGCAGGGACGCGCTCTAAAGCCATCACGGCGCAGGCACCCGCGTCTTCTGCGATTTTGGCATGTTCAGGGGTAACGACGTCCATGATGACGCCGCCTTTGAGCATTTGGGCCAGTCCTTTTTTCACTGCAAAAGTACCAGTCTGCTGTTCCATTTGAATCTCCTTATAAGTAAAACTTGCGGCTGGATTCTACCACGCTGATTTCATCAGGTAGTACAAAATCCATCCATAGAATTGTCACGGTCTATGACTCAGCGAGAACTAATGTTTCCTCGCTGCTTGATAGACGTAGTAATTTTCCTTCATAGATTCTCAAAAATACGACTCCGGTCAGGATCATCAGGCTACCAATAACCTGAATTCCATTCAGGAGTTCACCGAACAGGATATAGGCCATCCCAGCAGTGATGGCCGGTTCAAGGGAAACGATCAAATTGGCAACACTGGAAGGCAGATAACTCAGGCTGACGTTATAGGTACCAAATCCCGCCAGTGTGGGACCAGCAGCCAGAAAAAGTAGGATGCCCCATCCGGCCAGGGAATTTCCCAGCCAGAGCAAGTCGGTTGCATGGATTGCTTTGCCCGGCACAAAATCTCCCGGTAGCAAGTTGAAGGATAATAAAAATACTGCCGCAAAACCGAATGTGTACAGTAAAGTCGTCCAGGGATTCAGTTCACGTTGCGAAGCAGAGCGTCCCATCAGACTATAAATCGCATAGAGTAGCCCGGAGAGTATCCCGGTCAGGATACCAATGAGGTTGGCACTCCAGGCCGCCAGATTCAAAGCATCGGAAACAAGCACACAACCGCTCAGGCTGAGAATTACTGCAACGATCTTGGCCCAATCCAGGCGCTCTTTGAGAAACCACCAGCCGAGCAAAGCCGTGAAACCAGCCGAGCAATATGCCAGGACAGTCGAGATGGCAGCGCCATTTAGAGCAACGGAAAGCGTCCATAGGGAATTGAAAATCGCGAGTACCAGACCGTAGATGATCAGATAACGCAAATCCGCGCGTTTGACTCTCAAAAGGCCGGGACGAATCATCCTCAAAACAGGCAACAAGGTGAGCGCCACAAAAAGGTCCCGCCAGAAGGCCAATACCAGCGCCGGGATCTGGTAAGTCTGCGTGAGGTAGCGAATGAAGATGGCCGTCGTCGACAGGATCACTGCGCTGACCACAGCGATTGAGTAACCGCGAGTGAGGTTGGAGGAGTTGGAGGATGGAGTAAACACATTCCAATTTTAGAGAGAATTGGCGTAATGTTAAGAGCCAATTTCAGGTAATATAATTAAGTCCAATTTATTGGATTAGGATAATTAACTCATAATTGGCTCTATTCTGCATATATATTAAATGATATATTCATAATACCAATGGTATCCCTTCAAAAAGAAGGGGGAGGTGGGGTAACCCCACGCCCCGATTTATTGAGGATGATACACCAACACTTCAGGAGAAGGACCATGCGCATTCCTCTTGACCGGCAAAGCCATATTCCACTGTATCAACAAATAAAAACCCATTTGCAACAGGGAATCCTTTTGGGCAGTTTGGCACCCGATACACGATTACCTGCCAGCCGCCAACTAGCCCATGATCTGGGCGTAAATCGAATAACCGTGGAAACAGCGTATTCAGAACTCGAGGCGGATGGCCTGATCTTCTCCCGGGTCGGAAGCGGCACCTATGTCTTACCTTCCACGCCCCTTCCTCTCCAACCAATGGACGCTCTCGACGCTACCTGGCCACTTTGGCAACAGAATGTGCAAGCAGGGAACGCAATATCCAGAAATGTTGAGAGGGATGAATTGCTCAAAACCAGTCAGCACCCTCACCCGATCCGCTTTGCCGGGGGAACCAGCGCATCCCATATGTTTCCGGCCGATGACTTTCGCAAGGTTCTCCAGACTATCATGCGCCGCGATGGTATTACTGCATTGGAATATGGTGAAAGCAATGGATATGCTCCTCTGCGCTCCACAATCGCCCATGTATTGGCCAGCCAGGGCTTACAGGCTCGCCCTGAAAACATCCTGATTACTGCCGGTTCACAACAGGCGATTTCGCTGGTATCACAGCTTCTCCTCAAGCCAGGCGATACTATCCTGGTAGAAAGTCCCACCTATGGCGGGGCTCTGGAATTATTTCGGGCTCTTAATTTTACGGTTGTCGGTATCCCGGTGGATAAGCAAGGTATGCAGGTTGAGAACCTGGAAAGGCTGCTCCAGCAACATCACCCGAAGCTCATTTATACAATTCCCAATTTTCATAATCCGACTGGCACCTGTTTGAGCAGTTCCCGTCGCCGTGAACTCATTGTCCTTGCCGACCGCTATAACATCCCAATTTTAGAGGACGATTTCGTGGGAGATCTTCGTTATGATGGGCGCACGCAACCATCGCTCAAGGCGCTGGACCCGGGCGGACGGGTCATTTACGCCAGTACTTTTTCCAAAATGCTGATGCCCGGACTGCGCGTTGGTTTTCTATTGATTGAAGGACCGATCTATGAAGGCCTGGTCAATTTCAAACGTGTCAATGACCTTGCGACATCAACTCTGATCCAACGGGCGCTGGAAGCCTATGTCACTGTTGGACGCTATCAGGCGCATCTGCGCCGATCCTGTCAGATATTCCGCAAGCGCAGGGATGCGATGATCGCAGCCATCAAGCGCTACCTGCCAGCCGATATACACTTTGACACACCCCAAGGCGGATTATTCCTGTGGGTACGACTTCCTGGCAATGTGTCGGCAGATGATTTACTCCCATTGGCTTGCAAAGAGGGAGTTGATTTCGTGCCCGGCAGTCGATTTTTCCAAGATGGCACCTGGGGCAAAGATTGGATGCGTCTCAATTTTGTCGTCCAGTCACCGGATGAAATCGATGAGGGCATCAAGCGGTTGGGAAAAGCGATCGAACGATTAGCAAGCGACAAGTAAAGCGGACACACTTATTCGAGCCTCGTAGTGGAGGTGTATTAGAGACTTCTTGGGCAGGGGTATTCATCTGTACGAGTCAAACCTTTCGACAATCAGGCCTTGACAAAACTGGAAATTAATATACAATTAGTACAATGATACAATTAATTCAATTGTACAATGATACAATTTTGGCATGAAAAATCTGATCGATAACATCCACCTTGACTTCCGCTCCGGCGCCCCGATCTATACCCAGGTCGTGGAACAGGTCAAGCAGCAGATCCTCAGCGGAGAACTCAATCCCGGTGACCAACTTCCAACAGTGCGGGCGCTGGCGCTGGAACTGCGGGTCAACTTCAATACTGTGGCGCGCGCTTACCGTCTGCTGGACGAGGCCGGCATCATCTCCACCCAGCAGGGACGCGGCACCTATATCCTGGAAGTCCCACCGCCCGAGCGCACAGACAAGTTGAGACAGCAAGCGCTGGAGGCCCTGACCCGTGATTATCTGAATGAAGCGCTTCGCCTGGGATGCGGTCCAGATGAAATCAGCAAAACCTTGAAAGAACAACTCGAAAACGAAAATACTACTGAAACCAAGTGAGGTCAGCATGTCCACCAAATACAGCAAAGATAAAACCCTTCAATCCATGAAAGCCAAGAAAGACGAACACATCTCCGGCATCGCCGGTACGATATTTGCTTTCTTTCTGGTCGCCAGCATATTGGGCGCGATTATTATGTCAGAAAACGGGATCAACGATGGAGTCATCGGCGGATACGTGACTGTCACGACGCTCATCGGGATCTACATCCTTTTCGCCCTGAAAGTGGCCTCACAATGGCAAAAGGCCGTTGTCCTGCGCTTGGGTAAATTTCACATGTTGGCCGGACCGGGTCCTTTTTGGATCATCCCGATCATTGATACGACCCCAATCTGGATCGACCACCGCGTCATGGTCACGCCGTTCTCTGCCGAGAAAACACTTACCAAAGACACCGTCCCTGTGGACGTGGATGCCGTGCTTTTCTGGGTTGTCTGGGATGCCGAAAAGGCCGCCCTGGAAGTGGAAGACTATAAGGTCGCCATCGCCTGGGCTGCCCAGACCGCATTGCGTGAGGTTCTCGGCCAGATGGATCTGGCCAACATCCTGATCGGTCGCGCTAAAATGGACGATGACCTGCAGGAGATCATCGACGAGCGCACCACTCCTTGGGGTGTGACCGTGCAGTCCGTGGAAATCCGTGACGTGGTCATCCCGCAGGACTTGGAAGACACCATGTCGCGTCAGGCGCAGGCCGAACGCGAGCGCCAAGCGCGTGTCATCTTGGGCGAATCCGAGAAGCAGATCGCGGCATCCTTTGCCGAAGCCTCGCTGGCCTACGCTGACAATCCCACTGCCTTGCACCTGCGCGCCATGAACATGCTCTTCGAAGGACTCAAGGAAAAAGGCGCCCTGGTCATCGTTCCAAGCAGCGCTGTAGATACGATGAATCTCGGTGGCTTAAGCGGCATTGTCTCGATGGCACAGCAGAATTTGCCGAAAGAATAGTTGAACGGAACAGGTTGCAAGTTGAAGGCATCTTGTCATTTGCAGTCCCCAACTTGCAACATTCAACCTGAAACCCGGTTGTTTCACGTGAAACAAAACAAGGAGCTTACAATGTCCACCCGCACCACTATCTTCGCAACCATATTTCTGATCGCATTCGCTGTTGCCTTCAGTCTCTCTGTCTATGACAGATTACCGGAGCAAATGGCTTCACATTGGAACACAGCCAACCAGGTGGACGGCTATATGTCCCGCTTCTGGGGCGCTTTCCTCATGCCAGTTGTTTCGGCGGGAATGCTGCTGATGTTCCTGGTCATCCCGCAGATCGATCCGCTCAAGGCCAACATTGCACAATTCCGGGAATACTTCAATGCGTTCATCACGTTGATTGTCGCTTTCATGGTCTACATGCATGTCCTTACAATGCTCTGGAATTTAGGGTATGACAAATTCAACATGGGCACGGCCATGCTTCCCGCGATGGGATTGCTGTTCGTCTTTGCCGGAGTCATGATGCGCAAGGCAAAACGCAACTTTTTCATCGGTATCCGCACCCCATGGACCCTGAGCAGTGACCGGGTCTGGGACGAGACGCACCGCATCGGATCGACCCTGTTCATTATCTCCGGAATTCTGGCCTTGCTGGGAGCTTTCTTTGCAGATTATGCGGTCTGGTTTATCTTGATCCCTGTGTTAGCCTCAACACTATTTCTGCTCGTTTATTCGTATGTGCTGTATCAAC
>CAZLOC010000052.1:0-7729 GCA_964560935.1 uncultured Anaerolineaceae bacterium
CTTGTAGATGGGAATTTTCAGTACGGCGATGTAGCTGTCTTTGTTAATGAACAGGGTAAAAATACCATTGTTGATATTGCTACGCGTGTGGATGAATTGGATCCAGATATCGTCGAAAGTGTTATGATTAATCATGCAGCTTCAGGTGTTCATGTTTTGGCTGCTCCTTCGCGCCCTGAGTATGCTGAAAAGGTAAGCGGTGATCAGTTTTCTCAATTAATCGACTATCTGCGGCAAATGTATGCTTATGTGGTTATTGATACAACACCGATATTGACAGATATTACTCTTGCGGCGATTGATAAAAGCGATGTGATCGTATTGGTTACAACGCAAGATATTCCATCCATTAAGAATGCCCGGCTATTCCTGGATTTGCTCCAGACAATTGGCATCGAACGCGAGCGAATTGTGTTTACAATGAACCGATTTGATAAACGTATTGCAATAACACCGGAACGAGTGGGAGACAATTTAAAACAGCGGGTAGCCGCTGTTATTCCTTTGGATGAACGGGTTGTCGTCCCGGCTGTGAATCGCGGTGTGCCGTTCATACTGGATAATAAAACGCAACCGTCTGCGCGCGGTATTTTGTCTTTAGCAGAAAGTGTGCGCGAAACTTTGGCATCCACCGAATTGGATAAAACTGAAGCGATGAAGTAGTAGGAATTAGGAGTAAAGCAATGTCATTGCTAAAGCGCATTGAACAGGGACAAGGTTCAGACTCAGACCCAAAGCCACAAGGCGAAGCGAAACCAGGTGGCGCGGATAGTTCACGCCTGTCATCCTTGCAAACCAAACGAACAAATGCTCCAATAACATCACCACAGGCGGGTTCTTATTTCGACCTTAAGACCAGGGTCCAGAATAAATTACTGGCAGAGCTCGATCCCTCGATGGATATTACTAGAACTGATGAAGTAAAACGGACAATCCAGGAATTGTTTGAACAAATCCTTGGCGAAGAAAATATCGTTCTTTCGAGACCAGAACGAGCTCGCCTGTTTGAGCAAATTGCCGCCGAAATTTTGGGTTTGGGCCCTCTCCAGCCACTGCTTGAAGACGATACCATTACTGAAATTATGGTTAATGGTGCTAAAAACATTTATATTGAACGCAAGGGTAAACTTCACCGTGTTCCTGTGACATTCGAAAACAATGATCATGTAATGCGAATCATCGATCGTATTGTTGCCCCACTTGGGCGGCGCATTGATGAGTCTAGTCCATATGTGGATGCGCGTTTGCAGGATGGCTCTCGTGTGAACGCTGTAATTCCTCCAATTTCGTTAGTCGGGCCGGTACTCACTATCCGAAAATTTTCTAAAAACCCGATTACAGTAGATCAATTGGTTCAATATGGTTCCATTTCTCCGGAAGCTCTTCAGTTTTTGAAAGCATGTGTGGAAGCGCGCTTGAATGTTGTCATCTCGGGTGGTACTGGATCTGGTAAAACGACTTTACTAAATGTGATGTCCGGTTATATCCCAGATGATGAGCGCATTGTAACAATTGAGAATGCGGCAGAATTGCAACTACGTCAAGAACATGTAGTGACTTTGGAATCTCGCCCACCTAATATTGAAGGCCGAGGCGAGATCACGATCCGCGACTTGGTGATTAACTCTCTCCGTATGCGCCCTGATCGGATTATCGTGGGAGAATGCCGCGGTGGGGAAACGCTGGATATGTTGCAAGCCATGAATACCGGTCATGATGGATCCATGACGACTGCGCACTCAAACTCTCCACGGGATACGTTATCGCGTCTTGAAACAATGTGTCTCATGGCGGGTATGGAATTACCGGTTAGAGCTATTCGTGAGCAGGTTTCGAGTGCGATTGACGTAATTTGTCATCAAGACCGCATGCGCGATGGTACCCGTAAAGTGGTCACCATCTGTGAAGTTAGCGGTATGGAAGGCGACATTATCACGATGACAGATATATTTGCGTATGAGCAAACCGGAATGGAAAGTGGGAAGATTATGGGCCGGTTGCGTCCAACTGGTTTACGTCCCAAATTCATGGACCAAATTGAGGCTGCAGGGATTAATCTTCCTCCATCTATATTTGGTGTTGGCGAGCGACGTCGTTATTAGTTAATAAAGGTTGTATACACTCCTATGACTTGGATATTGATTATTGGCGGAGGTTTGGTGCTGGTCTTATTGATCGTAGGCGTAATTGTGTCTGCGAACAGTGAGCGTACTTTGGTTGAACAGCGCCTGGGTCGATATCTAGAAGAAGATACTTCTGTAACTGAAAAAGAAGGCGAGCGCTCACTCCTTACTGACTGGGTCAACAAACGAGTAGAAAAATCGTCTTTGGGGGATCGTATTGCGCGAGATCTTGCCCGCGCTGATTTAAAATTAAAGGTTGCTGAATATTTTGCCCTGTATTTTTTCACCATTTTTTTTGGCGCGCTCATCTTTGGCTTTGTAGGAGGGCGACATCCCGTTTCTTTTTTGATAGGTGCCGTTATTGGTGCTTTTGCACCCCGCTTTTATGTTAAACGGCAGCAGCGACAACGCCTTACTCGTTTTAATGACCAACTCTCAGACATGTTGAACCTGATGGTCAATGGTTTGCGAGCTGGCTATTCAACAATGCAAGCCATGGAGGCGATTAGCAGAGAATTGCCTTCGCCGATCAGTGATGAATTTAGGCGTGTGGTACAAGAAATGCAATTGGGGGTTCCAATGGAAACAGCTCTTGACAATCTCTTACGGAGAATCCCCAGCGAAGATCTGGATTTTGTGATTACTGCAATTAATGTGCAACGTGAAGTGGGCGGTAACCTCTCTGAAATATTGGACTCGATTTCATTCACGATTCGTGAACGTGTCCGTATTAAAGGTGAGATTCGCGTAATGACTGCTCAGGTACGTGCGTCAGGTTCGCTTTTGTCGTTTGTGCCCCTCGTCTTGGCTCTTATTCTCTGGTTCTTGAATCGTGAATATTTAATGTCTTTTTTTACAGAGGCTCCCCTACCTTGGTGTGGGTGGGCTTCAATCGTATTGATTATTGTTATGATCGCGACGGGTTACTTCATCATGATGAAGATAGCAGATATTGAGGTTTAAGAAGATGAGTACTCTACTCTGGATAATTTTTGGCGGTGTGCTTGTTGTAGGGGTAATTGTCCTTATCGTTGTGGGTATGCGTACTGCTACGGCATCCCAAGACGATGAAGACCCATTGATGGCGCGCCTGGCTGAATTTACTGAGCGTGGCGACACGGTTTCACTTGAGGAATTGGAGCTTTCCCAACCTTTCACTCAACGCGTATTGATTCCAATCCTGCGCTCCATTGGTGAGTTTTCCTCGCGCTTTACGCCTCAAAAGGCGTTAGAACAAACTAGCCTGAAAATGGAATTGGCCGGGAATCCAGTACGTGTTGATCCGGCGACATTTCTAGCTTCGCGTTTCGTCGTTGCTGTTTTTTTTGGCGGCTTTTTGACCTTGATATTCATTATTTCTCCGCGCAGCTGGAACCTGGGTACAACCATCCTGGTGGTGTTGCTCTTTACAGTCTTGGGTTTTTCTTTTCCTCAATTGTGGTTGCAGAGTAAGATAAATTCTCGCCAAAATGAAATTCGAAAGGCATTGCCAGATGCTTTGGATCTGTTGACCATATGTGTTGAGGCAGGATTGGGTTTCGATGCGGCTATGGCGAAGGTTAGCGAGAAGTGGGAGAACCAGTTGTCAGTTGGGTTTGCAAGGGCGATTCGAGAAGTTCAGCTTGGCAAGACAAGACGTGAAGCTTTGCGTGTTATGGCAGATCGTATGGGCATTGCGGAGATGACCAGCTTTGTTGCGGCGGTCATCCAGAGCGAAATGCTGGGTGTCAGCATGGCAAAAGTGTTACGTATTCAGTCTGATCAAATGCGAATGAAGCGAAGGCAACGCGCTGAAGAGGAGGCTCACAAGGCTCCAATCAAGATGTTGATTCCAATGGTTACATTTATTTTCCCAACAATCATGATCATTTTGATGGTACCGGCCGTTTTTCAGATTATAAAAGTTTTTGCGAACGGCTCTTTTGGAGGCTAAACCAATAACCGAGCTACATGGATGTAATGTGGGAGATTCCCTCTGCAAGGATGAGTTCACTCATTAAATTTAGAGTGTTTGGGTGTCAGATTTTGTTGCTTTATATTGTGAGAACAACTTGGAGAAGTTCCTGGTAATTACTTGAACGCGAATTGGAATTATCGAATCTATCAGGGGTTCTGGGCTGCGCTTGATTGGCTTTTGCCGCCTGTTTGTGGGGGATGTGGCAATACGGGTATCCGCTGGTGTTTAGAATGTCAAAATAGGGTTCAATCGATGGCAGATCCCATTTGTGATGTCTGTGGTTTGCCGCAGGCACATTTTGGCTTATGTGACCGGTGTCAGCAGAATCGCCCATCCTTTAAGATACTGCGTTCTTGGGCTGTCTTTGAGGATCCGGTGCGGGAGGCGTTGCATCAATTAAAATATCGCCGTAATGTTGGTTTGGGAGAAGCTCTGGCAACTCAAATGTCAATATTCGTTGCGCAGTTGGAATGGCCTGTGGATACAATCGCACCTATACCGTTGGGGAAGAAGCGCCTCAAGGAACGAGGGTATAATCAAGTAGCGATGGTTGCAAAACCGCTTTCTCTGCAATTGGGAATAGATTATCACTCCGCTGCGTTGGTTCGAGCGCGGGAGACCAGATCGCAGGTGGGGTTATCGGCAACGGAACGAAAACAAAATGTATTGAACGCCTTTCAAGCGGATAAAAATAAGGTTGACGGCCGCACGGTTTTGCTTATGGATGATGTTTCCACAACGGGAGCAACTTTATCGTCCGCGGCTGAGGCGCTTTATGCATCCGGCGCGAAGGAAGTCTATGCCATCACCATTGCACGTGCGTTGCCTCATCATAATCTTAAGCTTGTATAGCACAACTGAGGACGATACGGGTAGACTTTATCGCCCTTTCAGCTACTAATTTACTCTTAGGAGGTTCTATGTCATCTGAATTGGAAATTCAAGCCCGTAATATGGAAGTGAGCGACCGTATCAGAGATTACGTTACGAAAAAGGCCAGCAAACTCGATCGGTTTCTCTCGGCAATTGAAGAAACGCGCGTTGAACTTTCTTTCGAGAAATCGGCCCGCAGCGCAGCTGACCGTCATGCGGCTCAAATTACCGTGCGGGGCAAAAATTTACTCTTGCGTTCTGAGGAGCGCGCTGACGATATTTTTGCCGCCTTCGATACAGCGCTTGATAAATTGCAGCGACAAATAGATCGCTATAAAGGCAAACGGTATCGCGGTCGCGGCGATGGACGGTCGGCGGCTGAAGTCGTGCCAATGCCTGATGTGGAAGTAGAATTGGAGGAAGAACCGATAATTGTACGCCGCAAGAAGTTCGCGCTTGTGCCAATGAATGAGGCCGAGGCTATAGAGCAGATGAAATTACTGGGTCACGATAATTTCTTCATCTTTTTCGATGCAGATGCAAATCGAATGAAGGTGTTGTATCGTCGCCGGAATGGAACATATGGCCTTATCGAGCCGGAAGTTGGTTGAAATAGGCTGGTAACTGAGATACTAACTGGCCTGGCCATATTGCCGGGCCAGTTTTATTGGAGCATAATGAATGAACTGATTGATTTCGATGACGATCTAAGTGAAAAAGATATTGAAAAAAGTGAAATTGAAAACGAACTGCTGGAAGATGCTATCTTGCAACTTCTAACCGCAGTTGGAGAAAACCCGAAACGCGAGGGATTGAAGTACACCCCGAAGCGCGTTGCCCGTATGTATTCGGAGTTGCTTAGCGGATATCACGTTGACCCAAATGCCATGGTCAATGGCGCGTTGTTCGATATCACTTATGATGAAATGGTGCTGGTTCGGGATATCGAGTTCTATAGTCTGTGCGAACATCATATCTTGCCTTTTATGGGTCGCGTGCACGTGGCTTATATTCCGGATGGTAAGGTAATTGGCCTTTCCAAAATCCCCCGAATAGTGGACATGTATGCCCGGCGTTTGCAGGTGCAGGAGCGTATGACCCGCCAGGTGGCCGATTTCCTACGCGACCTGCTCAAGCCGCAAGGGGTGGCAGTTGTTGTAGAAGCTGTTCATCTGTGTTCGATGATGCGCGGTGTTAAAAAGCATGACGCTCGCATGACGACTTCTGCCATGCATGGCGCCTTTCGTGCGAACCTGGCAACTCGCCAGGAATTCCTGGATAATATCAGCAGGGGAGCTTCTCCGCTGCAAATTTAGACGCGTCTTACTCGGCCCTGAGCCTGCTTCCACTTCCAAAGCGGATGCTACTCTTGGGCGCGTTCCACCTCAACCCCGACTGGGACGAGGGGGATTGCGGCCGTTTCTCTACTCTTATGGTTTTCTTCCGTTGCTGCGTATAGCCGTGTTGTTGGCGGAGTCCCCGGTTCTTCTCTCCAAAAGGAACAGGGTAGCCGTCAGTACAACCCAAGCGACAATCTGCGCCGCTCGCAAGCCGCCGAGGATAAGCGTGCTATCGCCGCGAAAAGCTTCCAGGAAGAGACGTGCGCCACTGGTCAGCGCTATGAAGGTCAGGAAAACGAGGCCGGGGGGCGTATCCGTTTTTTGAAACCAGAGCAGGCCCAGGATCAGGAGCGATGCGATGATCTCGTAAACCTGGCTGGGATGGCGAGTTGCTCCCCAGAGTTGTATTCCCCAGGGCAGGGAAGTCTCTTTCCCAAAAGCGCTGCCCGAAGCCAGATGCGCCAGTCCCAGCCCGAGGGCGAAGACGGCGAACAGGGGCGTCAGCGCATCCAGCGTCGGCCACAACGATAGTTTCTGCCGTTGCCCATAGACCAGCGCAACAACCCCTGCGACGACCAATCCACCGATGGGGTCGAACAGGTCCAGGTTAAGCGAGACCAGGCTTTGTGGATTTTGCATAAACGCGGACAGGTTTTCGAGCGCGTAAGAGATTCGCCCGCCAAGGATGTAAGCGAGCAAGGGATAGAATGTGATATTGTTCAAGTCGTTCGCGCTGACGGCGTGCCACGGGCTGCGCTTCTCGGCCAACCACAGGCCAACCCAGATGGCTGCCACGACCAGGATCAAATCGCGCGGGGGGGAGAACAGGTTGCGAAAGAGTGTAAGCATGTTGTTCATTTCAGGATGGATTCAATGCGTGTACGCAGCAATGCTTCGGACATGGGCCCACCGATGACCACTTCCTGAATGATGCCATCTCGGTCGATGAAGAAACTGGAGGGCAGTGAGCGCAGTTCATATTTTTTAGCCACGTCGCCGCTCTCTTCGATCAGGATGGGGAAGGTTAATTGGTTTTCTTGTATGAAAGGAACCACAGCGAAGGGATCATCCTGGAACGTCATATTGATACCCAGCACCACAAAACCTTGATCTTTGTATTCGTCATACAGCTTTTGGATGGCTGGCATTTCGGCGCGGCAAGGCGGGCACCAGGTGGCCCACAGGTTGACTAACACAGCCTGCCCGCGTAGTTCGGAGAGCGTGAAAGATTCACCCTCTGGTGTGTTCAGAGTGAAATCAGGCGCAAGGAAACCCTGGCGCGGCGCAGGGATGGCTCCGGCTGTGGATGCGCCCGATGTATCGGCGCTGAGAAATATCCACGCCAGGGCTGCGATAAGGATAATAATATAAAATGCGCGGCGCTGAATTGGTTGCATAAGTTCCTTTTTTAGGCTACACTTTTATGTAGAAACTGT
>CAZLOC010000052.1:7829-13118 GCA_964560935.1 uncultured Anaerolineaceae bacterium
CTGTCTACTCCTTAAGGTGATATCTTACTATGTTTTTCACTGACTCTGTCTATGTAGGGGTCGATCCCACCTCCGGTCGCAAGGATTTTGCCTATGCTGCGCTCGACGGCGACTTGAACCTGGTCGCTCTAGCGGACGCCGACTTAGACGATATGACCGCCTTTCTGGGTGGGCAGCAGTCCGCTATCGTGGCGGTCAATGCGCCTTCGCATGTCAATAAGGGCTTGGTCAAGAAAACGCTCGAGAAAGGTAGCCTGACACCCGGACACACTTTCCGGGGTGTGGATATGCGCCTGGTCGAGCACAACCTGCGCTCGCGTGGTATTTCGGTTGCCGGAACGCCATCGCGCGAAGAGCTTTGTCCGGCCTGGATGCAAGCTGGCTTTGGGTTGTACCGAAAACTGTCGAAGATGGGTTTCAAGCCTTTTGGAACTGATGGGGCTACTCATCAGTGGTTGGAGACGCATCCCCATGCCTGTTTTTGTGTCTTGCTGGAACAAATCCCTTTCCCAAAGCCCACCTTGGAAGGGCGGTTGCAGCGCCAGTTGAAGCTGTACGATAAAGGGTTGCGTATCGCTGATCCGATGGGTTTCTTTGAGGAAATCACACGCTTCAAGTTGATGAGAGGAATTTTGCCGGCCGATGTGCTTTATTCACCGGACCAATTGGATGTGCTGGTCGCTGCCTACACTGCCTGGTTGGCGGCCAAACGAACTGGAGAAGTGACCGTGGTCGGTGACAAAGATGAGGGGCAAATGATCTTACCTGCCGGTGGGTTGAAAGAGAAGTATTAGTGGTCAGGTGGGGTTGGGAACAACCCTTCTATCTTGATGCGCTGTTATGGGGGAGCGTTGGCGAATATAATCTTCCAGCACTTCCGGCATAATGGTGGGTATTTCGTATTCAATTTGCTCATCGGGAATAACGAGATAATCAATAAATTCAGAAAATTCCATGTCGGTGGATGCAACGATATAGGTTTTGTCATCTATAAGCGGTTCACCCCCAATTCTTATTTCGAGAGAACTTGTATCTTTCGGGTTATAGCGAATGCGCATCCCGGCCACGTGGGGCATCCCAACTGCGCCCCCGCGCAGGGCATGCAGTTTTCGCGCAGCGTTTTCTGGCTCGAGCGCCTTGTGCATAAATTCCCGGATTTGTTTTCCACTCAATGCAAGGCGGGCAGGATTGGCTGTAGAACGATTCGCAGCGAACAGCGCCCCCTGGGTTAACATACCTTTGTCTAGGCCAGTTATCCAATGACCGGCGAGGATCATCGCAATTTGGGAGCCTTTTATGCGGTCCAGGAGCGCATCGGCCAATAGATTCCCTGCGGCGCATTCGGAATCCTCCAGCAATTCGATCGGATCTTCCAGGACCCCAACACGCTTGCGCATGATTTTTTGCACACGTTTTTGTTCTTCTCCCACAGACTTTTGCGCCAGCGGATCGAGAGGAATGGTCTCATCCACCTGGATCATTTCACCCTTGTGGCTGAGGATACTCCCGGTTGCCGGGTCGACTTCTAGATCAAGACGCCCAAGGAATTGTCCAAATTCGCCGGCCTGGGCGATGATCGTCCCATTGGCAACCAGCGGTGGACATAGTTTTTTGTGATCATGCCCTCCGATGATGACATCAATGCCAGGCACGGATTCCGTCAGGTGTCGGTCGGCGGTCGAATTCAGATGCGATAAAAGGATGATAAGTTTTGCCCCAACTTCTTTTACCTGGGCAATGAGACCGGGGAGCATATCGACAGGTCTTTTTGCGTCGAGGTGGAAAACGTCTTTGTAGACATCCAGCGGATCGGTCAACCCAAGCAAACCTGCTTTAAAAGAGCCAAATGACAGGACAGAATATGGCGCTAGACCTTCCACGAGCTTGCCGTTTTGGTCGTACAAGTTGGCGCAGAGGAGCGGTTTTCCAAAGTGGGTTGCCAGGCCCTTGATCGCTTCTGGCCCGTAGCGAATAGGGATGGCATTTCCCAAGGCTACATGCTCACATCCTGCGCCATGTAGCATGGCCTCCATGGCGCTGCCTTTGGTCAGGCTGCTTTCCAGCAAAGTCGTGTCTTCCGCATCGCCGGCATCGACATATACGCAATAACCGCCTTTGGCTTCCACCTCGCTGCGGATATGGCGGACGAGGGTGGCGATCCGTAAAAGCTGTTGCACCCGTCCATGTAAGTCGTTCGTGTGTAGAATTGTGATTTGGATCATACTTGGAGCTTACCGGGAGTGGAGCGGTCAGGTTGACTTCCGGTAGCATAAAAATTATACCGGAAGTTGGGCAATTGTATTTGGACTTTTTTGCACGCAAAACGCAAGCGGGTATGTCATTGCGAGGGCGTTAGCCTGAAGCAATCTCCGATTAAACGGAAAAATCCTACTTTAGGGAGATTGCTTCATTCGCTGGAGAGTGCTCACTCGCAACCCCGCCATAGCACGGCGGGGCAACGACACCGTTTATTTAGGACAGATTTTTTTCAACTGCGATTGCCCTGTACCGGAAGTTGATTGGTGAATTAAACATTTTCTCAGGTGGTAAAATGGGATAATAACATTTCAAGGAAGAACCCAATGAGCAAGGATTTGCAAATTCGCGCCATCAACACCCTTCGTTTCCTTTCAGCAGACGCCGTGCAGCAGGCTAATTCCGGTCACCCCGGGTTGCCGATGGGGGCGGCTGCCATGGCTTACACCATCTGGACGCGCCACTTGCGTCATAACCCGCACAATCCGCACTGGCCGGGCCGTGATCGTTTCATCCTTTCCGGGGGGCATGGCTCCATGCTGCTCTACTCGCTCTTACACCTCACTGGCTACGACCTTTCCCTGGATGAGATCAAGAATTTCCGCCAGTGGGATAGCCTGACGCCCGGACATCCCGAATACGGACTGACGCCCGGCGTAGAGATGACCACTGGCCCGCTGGGACAGGGCTTCGCCGCCGGGGTGGGTATGGCGATTGCCGCAACGCATCTTGCCGCAACTTTCAATAAGCCTGGCTTCGAGTTGGTCGATGCGTTCATCTACGGGATCGTCACCGATGGCGACCTGATGGAAGGCGTATCTTCCGAAGCGGCCTCTTTGGCTGGACATCTGTCCCTGGGGCGCTTGATCTATCTCTATGATGATAACCATATTTCGATTGATGGCTCAACGGATCTGGCCTTCACCGAAGACCGCGCTGCGCGCTTCGAAGCCTATGGCTGGCACGTGCAGAAAGTGGAAGATGGCAACGATGTGGACGCCATCGATAAAGCCATCCAGGTTGCGAAGAAAGACCCGCGCCCTGCGCTTATCGCATGCCGCACCACGATTGGTTTCGGTGCCCCGCACAAACAGGGTACGGCCAAGGCGCATGGCGAGCCGCTTGGCGAAGAAGAATTGAAATTGGCCAAGGAAAACCTGGGCTGGCCTGTGGAGCCAAAATTTCACATCCCCGAGGATGCGCTGGCGCACTATCGTGAAGCGGTCGAGCGCGGTCGTAAGGCCGAAGCGGAGTGGAAGGATAAGTTCTCTGCCTACCGACGCCTGCATCCCGCGCAGGGAGGGGAACTCAAGCGCCGCCTGGATGGGGAGCTTCCACAAGGCTGGGACGCTGAACTGCCCCTCTTTCCGGCGGATTCCAAAGGCCTGGCCACGCGCGCCGCTTCTGGAAAAACGCTCAACGCATTAGCTCCCAAATTACCCGAACTCGTTGGCGGCTCGGCCGACCTGGCTCCTTCGAACAACACCTGGTTGGCAGATATACCCGCATTTGGTAAAGACTCCCCGCAGGGACGCAATTTTCACTTCGGTGTCCGCGAACATGCCATGGGCGCGGCATTGAACGGCATGGCCTTGTTTGGCGGTGTGATCCCGTATGGCGGTACATTTTTGATATTCTCGGATTACATGAAGCCCGCTATCCGCATCGCAGCTATCTCGCACATTCCGGCGATATACGTTTTTACGCATGACAGCATCGGGTTAGGAGAGGATGGCCCCACGCACCAGCCAATCGAGCAATTGGCTGCCCTGCGCGCCATCCCCAATATGACTGTGATCCGCCCGGCGGACGCCAACGAGACCGTGGAAGCCTGGAAATTGGCTATTACGCATAGGAACGGCCCAACCGCGCTCATCCTGACCCGCCAGGCGGTGCCAACGCTCGACCGATCCCTGGTAGACGCCCCCAGCGAGTTGGTAAAAGGCGCGTATGTGCTGTCTGATTTTGGTGAAAAGGAACCGGAGTTGATTCTGATGGCTTCTGGCTCGGAAGTCAGCCTGATCTACGCAGCGGCGGCGCGACTGGCGGCCGAGGGTCTCAACGTGCGCGCGGTCTCGTTCCCATCCTGGGAGTTGTTCGAGAAACAGGCTGCGACCTATCGTGAAGCGGTCCTGCCGAAACGCGTCAGGGCGAGATTGGCTGTCGAGGCGGGAGCAGGCCTGGGTTGGGAAAGATACGTCGGCCTGGATGGGGCGGTCATTGCGATGGAGCGCTTTGGCGCTTCTGCGCCTTACAAAGTCCTGTTCGAAGAGTTCGGCTTTACGGTTGAAAATGTCATCACGAAAGCGAAGGAATTGTTGTGAAAATTGCGGTTGCAACGGACCATGCCGGTTTTCCATTGAAGGATGTTGTGTTGGATGTAGTGCGCGCTGCCGGGCATGAGGTTCTCGATCTGGGAACGGATTCTACGGAGCCAGTTGATTATCCCGATTACGCCGAGAAACTCGGCCGAGCGATCCAGTCTGGCAAAGCGGAACGCGGGATACTGCTGTGTGGCTCTGGAGTGGGCGCCAGTATTGCGGCGAACAAGATGAAGGGTGTGTATGCAGCGGTTTGTCACGACACGTACTCCGCGCACCAGGGCGTGGAACATGACGATATGAATTTGCTCTGCATGGGCGGGCGCATCATCGGTCCCGAACTGGTGCGTGAGATTGTAGAGGCTTTTTTGAAGGCGCGATTTGTAGGAGAAGACCCCGGCCAGGAGCGTCATATGCGGCGGGTTTTAAAGGTTAGAAAGTTGGAAAGTAACAGGTTTGAAAGCTGAACAGGTAAAGTTATGAACCCGATTTCCGAACTGACGCAACTAGGCCAGTCTTTATGGTTAGACAATATTCACAGAAAGATGCTGGCCAAGTCCCCGCAGGGGGGAGATGGCGAACTGGAAACCCTGATCAAGCGCGGCGACATCCGCGGCGTGACCTCCAACCCTTCCATTTTTCACAATGCGATTGCCAAATCCAATGATTATGATTCAGCCCTGGTGCCCATGGCCTGGGCCGGCTGGGAGGC
>CAZLOC010000052.1:13218-14759 GCA_964560935.1 uncultured Anaerolineaceae bacterium
AAATCGATCGCAAGCGGCATCAACGTCAATGTGACGCTGATCTTTTCCCTGGCGCGGTACGCCGAGGTGATGGATGCCTACCTTTCCGGC
The DNA here is from genome assembly GCA_964560935.1 of uncultured Anaerolineaceae bacterium. Lineage (GTDB taxonomy): Bacteria > Chloroflexota > Anaerolineae > Anaerolineales > Villigracilaceae > JAABUE01. The sequence continues at coordinate 13,309 of CAZLOC010000052.1, forward strand.
CTGGAAGACAGACTGGCCGAGGGAGAACCCATCGATTATATTGCCTCGGTAGCCTCCTTCTTCGTCTCGCGCATAGATTCCAAGGTGGACGCTCTTCTGCCCGAGCGGTCTTCCCTGCGCGGCCAGGCTGCGATTTCCAACGCCCGCCTGGCGTATGAGGCTTTTGCCAAAACCTTTTCAGGAGAACGCTGGGAAGCCCTTTATCCAAAGGGGGCGCGCCTTCAACGCCCCCTTTGGGCTTCCACCAGCACCAAAAACCCGCAGTATCCCGATACCGCTTATGTGGATACCCTGATCGGCCCGTATACCGTCAATACCGTTCCGCCGCAAACCCTGGAGGCTTTCCGCGATCACGGCGTGGCGCAGGAGACCGTTACGCGCCAGATGGACAGGGTGCACGTCTTGTTCGAATTCCTGGAAGCGGAGGGCGTCTCCATGCAGGTCGTCACCCAGGAATTGGAAGACGAAGGCGTCAAGTCCTTTGCGGATGCGTTCACTGCCCTGCTGGAAACCATCGAAGAGCGACGCGCTGCCGCCGTATCACAACTGGGGCCCCTGGCTGCTGCCGTTTCTGGGCGGATTGCCCAACTGGAAAAGGATGCCGTGCCTGCGCGCCTGTGGGACGGGGATCCAAGCCTGTGGACGACTGATCCCGACGGGCAGGCAGAAGTCAAGATCCGCCTGGGCTGGTTGCGCCTGCCGGAAACCTCGAAGTCGTTATTGCCACAACTGAGCGATTTCGCCGACCAGGTCCTTTATGATGGCTTCGAGCGCGTCCTTTTGCTGGGCATGGGCGGTTCTTCGCTTGCGCCGGAAGTGCTGTCGTTTGTCTTCACTCCGGCTGATGCCGCCGAGGCGGAGGGGAGACCCTGCCTGTCTATTCTCGATTCGACCGACCCGGCCCAGGTGGCGGGGACGGCCGAGCAATTCCCGCCTGAAAACAGCCTCTATATCGTGTCCAGTAAATCCGGCGGGACGACAGAGACGCTGGCAGCCTTCGATTATTTCTGGGAGCTGACCGGCGGAGATGGCTCGCATTTTGTCGCCATCACCGATCCGGAAACTCCACTTGAAGAGCTTGCCAATGCACGTCATTTCCGGCGAGTGTTTCACGGGGATCCGAAAGTGGGAGGACGCTATTCGGCTCTCTCCGCTTTTGGTTTGGTTCCCGCAGCGCTCACCGGCATTGACCTTGACCACCTGCTGGACCGCGCATCCTGGATGATGCGCCAGTGCGCTGCTGAAGTGCCTGCGGCTCGCAATCCAGGCATGGTGATGGGCGCGATTCTTGGCGAAGCAGCCCTGCAGGAGCGAGATAAGCTCACCCTTATCAGCGGCAGCCTTCTGGCTCCTTTTGGCGCCTGGCTGGAGCAGATGCTCGCCGAAAGCAGCGGCAAGGCAGGCAAGGGAATTGTTCCGATTATCGGAGAAACGCCCAGAAAGCCTGAAGA
>CAZLOC010000053.1:0-14656 GCA_964560935.1 uncultured Anaerolineaceae bacterium
AACCTGAATGGTGGGATGGGTGCCTGGATAAAGACAGAATTACCGGTTGTCACCGGCAGCCTGCCGGCCGCTCCCGAAGCGATCGGCACGCCTATCGTCGAAGACGAAGCGCTCTTCACTGTCCTGAATGACTTCCTTGTCAATCTACCCGAAGGCTTCTATACCATCAAGGCCGATGGGTTGGCTGCCGAACTGGCAGATAGTGCTCCCTTCCTGGTGGATGTCCGCTCCCAGGCCGAATGGGACAAGGACGGCTACATCGAAGGCGCAACGCTGATCGAATTCCCGGTTTTCCTGGACAGCCTGGATGAGTTGCCCGCTGAGAAAGATGCTCGTGTCGTGATCTACTGCGGCTCCGGCCATCGCGGCGCCATGGCAGAAATGGCCTTGTACCTGTTGGGTTACACTGACGTCGTCAACCTGAACGGCGGTCTGGGTGCGTGGAAGTCTGCTGGCTTGCCTGTTGCCGGTGTAGTGGACTGGCCGACCGTCATGGGCGAATTCGTCGCTGGCCTGCCTGCCGACCAGGGCTTCTACAGCACCAGCGCGGCTAAGCTCAACGAAGAGATCGCGGCAGGTACCGTGCCCTTCATCGTCGACGTGCGCGAGCCCGCTGAAATCGAAACAGCCGGTTACATCGCTGGCTCCATCAACGTCCCGATCCGCGACCTGCTCAAGAACCTGGACAAGCTGCCCGGCCTGGACGATCCCATCGTCATTACCTGCGCTTCCGGTCACCGTGGCGGGTTTGGCATGATAGCCCTACGCCTGCTGGGTTACACTAATGTTGTCAACCTGAATGGTGGAGTGAATGGCTGGATCAAGGGCGAGTTCCCGGTTGAGACCGGCCTGCCCGCTGAGGCCGTTGCTGGCACTGCTCCTGAAGTGGATGCTGCCCGCTTTGCGGCGTTGGATGCTTACCTGACCAACCTGCCCGAGGCCGGTTTTGGCTCAGTCAAAGCCCCCGATTTCAACACTGAACTCGCAGGCGGTGCGGTTCCCTTCATTTTGGATGTACGTAGTCAGGCTGAATGGGATGCTGACGGTCATATTGACGGCTCAGTGTTGGTCCCGATTACAGACTTGCCTGCCAGCCTCGATCAACTCCCCGCCGATAAGGCAGCCGCTATCGTCACCACCTGCAAGTCCGGGCACCGCGGCGCTATCGCCCAGATGTACCTGCAATTCCTTGGCTATACCAACGTTCGCAACCTGAACGGTGGCTTGAACGCCTGGATTGGCGCTGAATTGCCTGTTGTGAAGTAAACTTTCTCCTCCTCTGAGAAGTTTTATAAACGCCGTGCACCTGTAATAGGTGCGCGGCGTTTGATTTGCCTGAAGTTCATTTCTTTTTTCTCAGCATCCACAACCCCAGTGCCCAGAACAGAATCATCATCATCAACCCTTCCGTGCCGGGCGAGAAGCAGAATTCTGTGTTCGACTTGAACGTGACAAAACCGCCAAGAACCAACGGGGCGTTGATAGCATTGATGGCATTGTGCGCCAAAAAAGCAGGCCAAAGCGAACCGGTTTTCAAACGTAATTCGCCAAAGACCAGCGCTGTCGGGAAGATGGCAATCAGCCCCATGAGGATGAAACCGGTCATGCCCAAACTGCTGTACTCGTTGATCAACTCCGGGTCGAGCAGGAATAACCAATAGGGGACGTGCCATAGACCCCAGATAACGCCTGTCAGCATGTGGTTGGGAAAATTCCCCAGGCCGAGTGCTTTGAAACGCGGAGTCAGGTAGCCGCGCCAGGCAAATTCTTCGCCGACGTTCTTGAGCAGCGATCCGGCAAACCCGATCGCGATGGCGGCCAGTAAAGCTCCAAAGCCCTGGGTGCGCAGCCCTTCGAAAGAAACCGCTCCGAAAACGGCGCCCAGGCCAAGGGTCAGCAGGATCGAAGCGGGGTAGACCAACAGCGCGAGGGCGTACCAGCCCCGGTTCCCCTTCAGGTTAAGCCGCAGTCCGAAATCCTTCCAGCCATCCTTGCCAAAACCACGCAGCAGGAAGACTGCCAGGAACGGGAGCAGGAGAAAGATAAGTATTCCCAGACTCTCTTGCGGACTTGGGCTGGGGATGACCGTGTTGATCCACGCGCCCAACCAGCCGGCGGACAGGGTGACAACGGTGAAAATAATCAGGTTTCGTGAAGCGGTGGATTTGTTCATGAGTCCTCCAGTACGTAAGCAATTATATTCGCAAATAATACCCAAAAACGAGGTGGTAGAATCAAATTGATTTCTAAATAAACTTTGGAGGGACCATGTCCACACCTGTCATCATTGACGCCATCCGTACACCGATCGGCGCATTAGGAGGGGCGCTCGCTCTGGTCCGCCCGGACGATCTGGCCGCGCTCGTGATCAAGACCATCGTCGAACGCAATAAACTGGATCCGGCGCTGGTCGAAGAAGTTTACTTTGGCTGCGCCAATCAGGCCGGGGAAGACAACCGCAACGTAGCCCGTATGGCCGCCCTGTTGGCGGGTCTGCCCGTTGAAGTGGCTGCGGTGACCTTCAATCGCCTGTGCGCTTCGGGTTTGAACGCGGTCAACCAGGCGGCGCGCGCGATCAAAGCTGGTGAAGGGGACGTGTTCATCGCGGGCGGCGTGGAATCCATGTCACGTGCGCCGTATTCGCTGCCCAAGGCTGAGTTGGGCTTTCCATTCGGTAATCTGACCGCTTACGACACCGCCCTGGGCTGGCGCTATCCCAATCCGCAGATGAAAGAGATGTACGGCACCGAGCAGATGGGTGAGACTGCCGAAAACATCGCTGAGATGAAGCCGCACATCACGCGCCAGATGCAGGACGAGTTCTCCCTGCGCTCGCACCAGCGCGCCATCGCCGCCATCGATAGCGGCAGGTTCGCCGAAGAGATTGTCCCCGTCAGCATCCCCCAGCGCAAAGGCGATCCGATCCTGGTAGACACGGATGAACGTCCTCGCCGGGATACCAGCCTGGAATCGCTCGCCAGATTACGTCCGGCCTTCAAAAAGGAGGGCGGGACGGTTACCGCGGGCAACTCATCCGGCCTAAACGACGGCGCAGCAGCGGTCCTGCTGATGAGCGAAGAAAAAGCCAGCGAACTGGGTCTCAAGCCGCTGGCGCGCATCCTCGCTTCGGCGGCGGCTGGCGTGCCCCCGCGCATCATGGGGATCGGCCCGGTCTCTGCCACGCGCAAGGCTTTGACCCGCGCCGGGCTGAAGTTGGAAGACATCCGCCTGGTGGAACTCAACGAAGCTTTCGCGGCGCAGTCCCTGGCTGTGATCGAAGACCTGGGGCTCGACCCGGAAATCGTCAATGTCAACGGCGGCGCAATTGCGTTGGGGCACCCACTCGGCTGCTCCGGCGCGCGCATCCTGACCACATTGCTATATGAGATGAAGCGCCGTGCGTCCGCAGAGGTGCGCCCGTTTTACGGCCTGGCAATGCTGTGCGTGGGCGTCGGCCAGGGCGAAGCGACAATTGTAGAGTGGATTGATTAAACCCTCACCCTAACCCTCTCCCATGGGGAGAGGGAACTCTGTAGCTGACTCCCTCTCCCCTTGGGAGAGGGCCGGGGTGAGGGCAAAAAGGAGGTGGATGATGGAGAAAAATTCATATAAAAAACTGGCCGAGCGCCTGGACGCGCTGCCAAACGGCTTCCCGCCGACCGAAGATGGCGTGGAACTGCGCATGTTGGAAAGGCTGTTTACCCCTGAAGAGGCCGAGTTGGCATCGCAGTTGCGGCTGACCAAAGAAATCCCTGAACAAGTAGCCAGACGCCTCGGGCGTGAAACTGCGGAAGTCCGCGCTTTGCTGAAAGGCATGGCGCGCCGAGGACTGATTGCCGCCGGGAAGGCCGAAGGCGGGCTTGGCTATGGCCTGCTGCCTTTCGTGGTGGGGATTTACGAGAACCAGGCCGGGAATATCGACAGGGAGTTTGCGCTGCTGTTCGAAGCCTATTACAAGCAGGCTTTCGCCAAAGTCATGACGGCCCAGCCTCAATTCCACCGCGTCATCCCGGTCAACGAGAGCATCAAAGTGGACATAGAAGTGCGTCCCTTCGAGAGCGCCGCCAGCCTGGTCAACGGCGCGCAGGCCTGGGGCGTTCTGGATTGCATTTGCCGGGTGCAGAAGGCGCTCATTGGCGAAGGCTGCGACCACCCGCTGGACGTCTGCATGACGCTGGCGGACGTTCCTGGCGCTTTCGACAGCAACCCTGTTATCCGTGCCCTGAGCCGCGAAGAGGCCCTGGGGACCCTGCGGCGTGCCGCCGAGGCCGGGCTGGTGCATTCGGTCAGCAACAACCAGAAGGGCGTGCACTACATCTGCAATTGCTGCACCTGCTCGTGCGGTGTCTTGCGTGGCATGGCTGAGTTGGGTATCGCCAACGTGGTCGCGCGCTCGTCCTACCTCAATCAGGTGGATGAACTACTGTGCAACGGTTGCGAAACCTGCCTCGACTATTGCCAGTTCGGTGCATTGACAATGGGGGATAGTGCGGTCGTGCAGATAAACGCCATCCGTTGTGTGGGTTGCGGCGTGTGTGTAGCGCAGTGTCCCAACCAGGCGCTCGGCATGGTATTGCGGCCTGAAGAAGATCTGGTTTTGCCGCCCGAAACCATCAAGGAATGGGGCGCAAGACGCGCCGCGGAGCGGGGCATCGACCTGGCAGATGTGCTGTAGAACGTGCTGGAACCTGTCTTTGCTTTTGCGCGTTATACCAGGTGAAAGGAACTGACCCATGCAATTGAAATTAGCTTTAGCAGTTTTAGCATTAACGATCCTGGCCTGCTCCGCGATTGGAACGCCTCCCCCTGCCTCCGAGTCGGTATCTGCGCTTGATACGGAAAAAGGATTGCCAGACGAAACGCCTGACGCCCCAGCGCCTTTTCCCACTGGTACACCGCTGCCTCCAACCATCGCTGCGCCGCTGGTGTTTTCGCCGGGCGTCACATCCCTGCGTATGCTCAACGAACTGGGCGGCTGGGCCATCAGCGATAATGCTATCTTGCGCACCACCGACGGCGGCTCCACCTGGTACAACGTCTCGCCACAGGGGGTAACGGCCTTCGGCTATGGCACCGCCAATACTTTTTTGAATGCCTCGCAGGCCTGGGTCATGGTAGCGGATGCGAGCGACCCGGCTGGCTCCGGTCTGTTGTACCGCACCAGCGATGGCGGTCTCACTTGGACAGTCTATCCCGTTCCCTTCGGCGGAGGCGATCTGACCTTTATTGATGAGGATAATGGTTGGATGATGGCCTTCCTGGGGATCGCTGCGGGCAGCATGGCCGTTGCCGTCTACCGAACGGATGATGGCGGCGCCACCTGGATGCAAACCTACACCAACGACCCAAACCTGGAAAACGCGAGCGATAGCCTGCCCCTGGGCGGAATCAAAAGCAACCTGACGCCGCTGGATGCACAAGTTGCCTGGGTGGGTGGGGTCATTTATGCGCCCGAGAAATTTTATTTATTCAAAACCAGTGATGGCGGCCAGACCTGGGCAGCGCAAACCCTTCCGGCTGCGCCTGGCATGCAGAATACTGAAGTGTCGATCGATACCGGCCCGATCTTTCCCGCGCCGAATGAAGGCATCCTGCCCATCCGCTTTACGGGCGAGACCTATCGCACTGGTTTCTACGCTACGCACGATGGCGGCGTGAATTGGGAATTCGTCACCTTCATGCCTGGCGCCGGTGCAGTGGATTTTGTCTCTCCTTCCGATGGCTTCTTCTGGACAGGCGAGCAGTTTTTTGTCACAGCAGACGGCGCACAAACCTGGACGACGATCAACTCCGATACGCTCTTCGGCGAGTCGTTTGCGGGCATGGACTTCGTCAACACGCGCACCGGCTGGGTCTGGACGTACGACCAGACCGGGCAATACGGTTTGTACAAAACGACAGATGGCGGCGGGACTTGGGTTTCGATGGGTAACTAGATGGAAAAAAGGGGACGATTTTTTCTCTTGATCGGGATGTTGTTCCTGGGGGCCTGTTCCCCTTTACAGACTCCCATTGCGGATCAGACCGCATCCGAGCTTGCTACCGCAACCCCGGCATTCCCTACGCCCGAACCACTAACTCCTTTACCCGACATCCCCGGCATTTCTCCCGAGCAAGTACGCAACTCTGAATACCAACTTGGCTTGCTGGACCAGATCCGTTTTGTGCAATTGACGGACGGCCAATATCAAGAAGGCATCCCCGGTAGCACGGACTATATAGCTGTATCAGTAACCGATTTTATCGTCCGTGGCGACCTGAACGATGACGGGGAAAATGAAGCCGTTGCCATCGTGGCTGAAAACTATAGCGGCTCCGGCACCTTCGTATTTCTGGCAGTTTATCGGTACATGAACGATGAAGCCGTTTTTCTAACATCCATTTTCCTGGACGACCGCCCGATGGTTAATCATTTGGCCGTTGAAGATGGTGAGATTTTTGTGGATGCAATTGTCCATGATAAAGACGATCCCATGTGCTGTCCCACCTTGGCAACAACGCGGAATTACTTGCTCAACGGCGTCAACCTGATCCTGACCAATTACAGCACACTGACGCCTTCCGGTGAGCCGCGCGTGATCACGATCGAAGCGCCGGTAGAAGGTGCGCAGGTCTCCGGGATCATACGTCTTTTGGGGAATATCACGATTGCGCCGTTCGAGAATAACCTGGTCTATCGCGTTTATGACCTGGGTGGGGTGGAACTCTCCGCCGGGCCTATTCCTGTGAACGCGCCTGACCTGGGCGCGCCGGGAACATTTGAAAAGGCGATTGACCTGGGGAACATCCTGAACAACACAACCGTTCGTATCGAAGTACAGGATATTAATATGGCTGATGGCTCCCTGTTCGCCATGGATTCTGTGATGCTTAGTGTCAGGTAAATAGCGTGGAAGAGGGTGAATGGGGCGGAGGAATAAAAACCCCATGCAATAACTTGTCTTGCTCAGGCAGGTGGGAGGGGTTCAACGAAGAGAGCAGCCGCCAGGTCATAGCCAAGGACATTCTCTTCCCGGCCATCGTAAATGCGGAACGGGCCATTGAATGGCGCCCGGAATCGCAATTCGAACTCCGCGCCGGGTATCAAGCCCAGGTCCGCAAAATAACGCAGTTTTTCCGGTTCGTGGGTGCGTACCCGGCTGATACGGCAGCGAGTCATGGGTTGCACTTGAACCAGACTGATGTCATTCACTTCAGGCATAATTCCATCTTTGGAGGGAATGGGTTCGCCATGCGGACAACGGGTGGGGTGATTTGCGATTTCGTTGATTCGGTCTTCCAGCATGTCGTTGATACCCAACTCGAAGTCGTCAGATAGTTCATGCGCCTCATCCCAGCCAAAACGCATCACACGTACCAGAAAGACTTCAACCAGACGGTGACGTCGCAGAGCGGGCATGGCAATGCGCTCGCCTGCTTTGGTCAAGCGGACACCGCGGTAAGGTTCATGCTCCAGATAGTCCATTTTCTTCATCCGGCCGACCATGCGCGAAGTTGCTTGCAAAGAGGCGTTCACACTCTCTGACAACTCGGATAGCCCGACAAAGGGGAAATCCTGTTCCAATCGAAAGATTTCAGCTGCGTAGCGTTTCATTGCCGGAGTGGCCATACATTCTTCTCCAATAAAATATTCAGACCTAGAATATCATATTTTCACCTTGGGTGAAGAGCGGTTTCACCTGGATTTATATGAATTTATACATAATTATCTAGATTATTCTGGCCTTGCAGATTATAACATCCCTATCCGAACGTTTTATCATACCATTCAAACTAAGGAGTAACATTAATGCTAGCAAGTTTCTTACTATCTTTGCGAGAGGGGATTGAAGCCGCCCTGATCATCGGTATCGTATTGGGCGCGCTACGCCAGATGCGCCGCATGGAAATAGTTCCGGCTGTCTGGTATGGCACGTTCAGTGCTGTGCTGGTTAGTCTGGTCGGCGGTATGGTGTTAACTGTTTTTGGCCTGAGCTTGGAGGGCACAGCCGAAGAGACCTTCGAGGGCATTACCATGCTGCTTGCGGCGGGTGTGCTGACTTGGATGATCTTCTGGATGAACCGGCAGGCGCGCAATATCAAAAGCGAACTGGAGGACGGTGTCCACAAGGCAGCTTTCGAAGGTGGCAAGCGCGGCCTGTTCGCGCTGGCTTTTCTGGCAGTTGTGCGGGAAGGTATCGAACTGGCTCTATTCCTGACCGCTGCTACCTTTGCGTCTGATGCACAGAGTACTATTCTGGGCGCTTTGCTTGGCCTAGGGTTGGCTATTTTGCTCGGGTGGGGACTCTTTGCCTCCACCATCCGCCTTGACCTGCGCCGCTTCTTCCAGGTGACCGGTTTTCTGCTTATCCTGTTCGCGGCGGGTCTGGTTGCGCATGGCGTGCACGAGTTCAATGAAGCCGGTGTGATCCCGGCCGTGATTGAGCATGTCTGGGATGTCAATCCGATCCTGGACGAAAACGCCACACTTGGGTCTATGCTCAAAGCTTTGTTCGGTTACAACGGGAATCCCTCTTTGACAGAAGTGTTGTCTTACTTCGCTTATTTTGTGGCGATCTTCGTCGGGCTGCGACTGTCTGAGCGGAGCGCAGGGGCGGCGATCCAGACTCAGGCGTAGGAATTGTTACTTTGACGGAAGCCCCCCGTTCGGGCCGCGAGCCCGCCGCCGTTCGTCGCAAGCGCCGAAGGTGCTATGCGAGGGCGAGACGGCCTGTGGGGATGATACAGGTGTGGGCGTGTCCTGCCGCGCCTATACCTGTTTTTTTGTATAGACAACAGTCCTTTGAAAATGATCTTTCCGATACGGGGTTGCAAACTTGGACAATCGCCTTTATAATCCAACCTACATTTCTGTAAGTGGAGTCGTATAACGTGATGGATCAAAATGAGACCTTGTCCGGGCAGGGGGGGGAACAGGTGAACCTGCAGGGTGAGCCGGTAAATCAGAACAACCAGAGTATGGAAGCCCTGCTGAAGAATGATGCGTTCAGCGTTGAACTGCCCCAGGCGGGAGAGGTTCGCGAGGGAACGATTGCCAGTATTAATCCAACCCAGATCTTGGTGAGTATTGGCGCCAAGTCGGAGGGCGTGATTTCTGGCCGCGAGCTTGAAGTGATTGATGCCGAGGATCGCGAGGCATTTGAAGTCGGGCAGGAGATCCCGGTTTTTGTTGTCAGCCCAGAAGATTCGAATGGGAATGTCGTTCTTTCTTTCAAGCGTGCTCAGGAACAAATGGCCTGGGGTTCGGTTGAAGGATTAATGGAAAGCGACGATATTTTCGAAAGCAAGGTTCTTGGCTACAACAAAGGCGGCTTGATTGTTGGCGTACATGGACTGCGTGGGTTTGTGCCCGCATCTCAAATCAGTGCGCTGCGGCGCAGTCAGGCTATTGGCGAAACGCCTGAGCAGCGTTGGGCCAAGATGATCGGTGAGCAAATCTCTGTACGTATTATCGAAGTAGACCGCTCCCGTCGTCGCCTGATATGTTCAGAACGTGCCGCAAGTAGCGAATCACGCCAATCTATCAAAGAACGTGTGATTGAAGAATTGGAAGAAGGTCAGGTCTACAGCGGCCGCGTGACCAGCCTGGCTGATTTTGGCGCTTTTGTCAATATCAATGGCGCTGATGGACTGGTTCATCTATCCGAGCTTTCCTGGGATCGCATCCAGCACCCCAACGAAATCCTGGAAGTCGGGCAGGAAGTAAAGGTCAAGGTCATCAATATTGACCGTGAAAAGAGACGCATCGGATTAAGCTTGCGCGCCCTTAGTGATGATCCCTGGCGCTCCCGTGTAGAGAAGTTTAGTGTTGGACAGTTGGTCGAGGGTGTGATTACTCGCCTGACCAAGTTTGGTGCATTTGCCCGCCTTGATGGCGATATCGAAGGCTTGATTCATATCTCTGAGATCAGCGAAAACCGCATCGAGCATCCCAAAGAAGAGCTCAAAGAAGGCGAAGTTGTAGCGTTGCGCGTCATCCGGATTGACCCTGAACAGCATCGGATTGGTTTGAGCCTGCGTAAGGTTGATTCTGCAGCCTTTGCTGACAAGGATTTCAAAATGCTGGCGAGGGAAATCGACAAACTTGAGGAAGAAGATACCACTGCAGTGATGGATGAAGTGGATGAACCTGTAGCAGAAGAACCTGCTGACGTGGAGGCCCCTGCCGATGTTGAGGGCGATTCACCTGTCGAATCGCTTGCTGAGGAACCTGTGGTAGCAGAAGAAGCTTCAGCCGAAAACCCTTCTGAACAGCCAGCGGAAATGTCTGCTGCAGAGGAAGAACCTGAGGCTGCAAAATCTACCGAGCCACCCACCGAACCGGAAGCCTGATTCAACGAGCGCACCAAACGGTGCGCTTTTTATGTAGATGCCCCTGATTGTTGATTCTCATCAAGATCTGGCTTGGAATATCCTGTCCTTCGGGCGGGATTATTTGCGTTCTGCGCAAGAAACCCGCCGTATTGAAAAAGGTAGCCCGACGGTGGAACGCAACGGCGATACTTTACTCGGCTGGCCGGAATACCAGCAGGGAAATGTAGCTGTTGTTTTTGCTACGCTTTTCTCGACTCCTGCCCGCTGGGCCTATGACTGGGAAACGTATTCTTATCGGGAGCCTAAAGAAGCGGACAGACAATATCGTCAGCAAATGGACGTCTATCACCGGTTGACAGGTGACCACCCGGACAAATTCCGTTTTATCAGCTCCGTTTCAGACCTGGACGAGGTGCTTGCCAGCCAACGAGAAGTTAATTCTGGCGGACAGGGATACCCGGTTGGCTTGCTGCCGTTGATGGAAGGCGCGGATTGCATCAACGATTTTGGCGAACTGGAAGAATGGTGGGATAGGGGTCTGCGTTTCATCGGTCCTGCCTGGGCAGGGACTCGCTTCTGCGGCGGCACCAAAGAGCCCGGTCCGTTGACGCCCGATGGACGCAAGCTGCTGGTTGCGATGGCCGATCTCGGCTTCACCCTCGACCTGTCCCACATGGATGAGCCTGCTGCGCTGGAATCCCTTGACATCTATCCGGGTCACATCGTTGTGACTCATGGTAATTGTCTCGCTTTGCTTCCGAAACATGAATTCAATCGTCATTTGTCAGACCGCGTCATTCGCGGAATTCTCGAGCGAGATGGTATGATTGGTGTCGTGCCTTTCAATACGTTTCTCAAAGATGGTTGGTTGGTTGGAAAGAGCAACCGGGATGAAGTCAGCCTGATGGATCTGGTTGCCCATATTGACCATATCTGCCAGCTTGCCGGGGATGCCCGTCATGTAGGCATTGGTTCGGATTTCGATGGCGGCTTTGGCTTGCAGTCCACACCGAAGGAGATCGATACGATTGCAGATTTACAGAAACTTGTACCATTATTGTTATCTTGCGGATACTCCGAGGAGGATGCCGCTGCCATCCTGGGCGGGAATTGGATCCATATGCTTCACAGGAGTTTACCGGTCTGATGAATGATACTATCCAGAAAAATTCACAATCAATGAATGACTCGGGTAGCTTTCAAAAACCGCTTTCACGCCCTCGCATCCGTGTGGGACTGTTTTTCACATTGGCAGGTTTTTTCATTTTCATTGTCGGCGCCAAGCCCGACTGGCTCGGCTGGGACCGTAGCCCGGTGGTCGGCTTTGTGCAGATCGCCGTTTTCCTGGTGGGTTTGGCGATCATCTGTATGGGTGGTTACATCGGCTTGCTGGCGCTGTGGGGGGGCGGTCAGCGCAGCATCGCTGCGGATATCGGACTGCGTTTGGTGAGCACTGGCTATGTGATCAGTGTCTTTGCGGGTATGGCGGATGTCTTCGGCATGGGCACGCATCCCTTGCCAAATGTCCCCTATTTTGGCCCCGTGCAAGCGACTGGTGTGGTGCTGGGAGAAATCGTGATTGCGGTCGGTTTTTTGTTGCTGATCCCTTACAAAGGACCAGAAGTGTATGCAAAAAGCTCCCGTTAAGCGGGAGTTTTTCTCTCATGCAAGAGTTTTATGGAGGTCGGATGAAAACCTGCAACTCTAAGTATCTCGGTGTTGATTACTAGTATCCAATTTCCAATTTTAAGTGCTTGTTTGCGTATCCATTTTATCAAGAAAGGCTTGCGGAACATTAATAATGCAAAGGGGAAAAGCACAAGAAAAAGACCAAGTGCCAGGCTAGACAAAATCAAGAAAAAGGCATCAGCAAGTACCAATGGCGGCAAAATAACAGGTGCAAGCCAAGGGGCATAAGGAGCAAAATCTTTTTTCTCTGGGTCATCGGGTGCTCTCCTTGCATTGACGTGATAAGCATATAGGGAGCAAAAAGTGAGAATTATGGGGATTAACGTACAAAAGCCTAAGCAAACTTCCTGGTGCATGAATATCATTGTGTTTCCCGCTCCATTGTGTTTGTAAGTATTATATAATTAAACTGAGTAGAAAGTCTATAGGTTTTCATATGACAAAAGTAATTCCCCTCCTCCTTATATTTTGTATCGCTTTACCTGCGTGTGCCGGGGTCCCTGTAAGCACAATGGAACCGGAGCCTTTGGGTACGCCAACGAACTCATCGGCTACAGCTTGTAGCGTACCTGCAAACTGGACTATCCAATTCACCCGCAGCGGCGGGTTTGCCGGGTTCAATCAATCGCTGACGTTGCAAAGCGATGGCAGCCTGAAAATCCAGAGCGAGAATCCAGCGGCAAATGTGCAAAAGACCGTTTCAAACGATCAGGTGAGCGAGATGGCTAATTTGCTTGCCCAGGCCTGCCCTTTTAAGATGCAGCCAAACGATGCGGGATGTGCAGATTGCTTTATCTATAATCTAAGCGTCCAGATGAACGGTCAAACATATGTTATGTTAGCAACGGATGTTACGCTGACAGATAAATTGCACCCCTTGATCGATGTGCTGAGTCAATTGTTACAGGATACGGGAGGATAATGCTTTCCTGCGTATAACAAAACGGCGTGGATTATGCTCCACGCCGTTTTGCAATCGTACTTGGTCGCTTACCATCTGATTTCAACAGGCGTGCCAATATCTGCCCAATTGTAGAGGGCCTGGGCATCGTACGTATCCAGCACCACGCAGCCATAAGAGATGGGCGTACCCAGATAACCGGCCCACAACGTTGCGCCGTTGGACAGGATGGGCAGGGCATGGATACCGTTTTGCAGGCTGCTTGACCAGTAAATCCCCAGCCAGTTGGGCATCCAGATGTTCCAGGTCGCACCGTAGGCGTTGGGAATTTTGTTGAGCACGCTGAAGCTCCCAACCCGAGTCGAGTTCCCCATCCCGGTCGAGGCAATAAAGCTGTAGACCAGGACGTCCCCCTCGTAGACGTACATGTGTTGCTCGGAAATATCCACCAGGATGTATTTTGAGTTGTTGTATGTGAGTGGAGTATCGTATTGCGTGGTGTTGTCGTACCCTGTCGAAGACGCGGGCGCGGACAGGTTCTCGATGACAACAAATGCATCTTCCGCAAAGACGGCTGCCGTGGGCGCCTCCGTTGGAAGGGAGGTTGGCGACGCGGTCGGCGGGAGTGGTGTGGGAGGTAACGTCGCGGTTGGGGCTGGCGTGTAGGTCGGTTTGGCGATCTCTACCCCGGACCGAAAGGGCTGCACCGGATTTTCAAGCGCCAACGCAGCGGACGGCTGTCCCGGCAGGGCAGAACAGGCGCTAATCAAGATGACAGTTACCAATAAAAGCGGGCTGAATTTCGTCATTTGCATCATTGTATATCAGAAACGAAAAAGTTGGCAGATTGGTTCCCGCCTTATTTGGCGCTCAAAACAGACGCCCTTGCTGAAGGGTGTTCGCATCGGCTTCATCCCACGGCAGCGGCGGGACGGGAATCTGCTCTGCTACGCGCTGGTGCAACTCACGACACAGGTCAGGCGCGATCATGTTGTCGGGGGAATGACAGAACACGTAGGCATTTGCGCCCTCCCGCAACTGTGAGACAAGATAACCTGCCCACTCAGTCAGAAAAGCCATGTTGTATGCTTCTTTCGGGTGACCGATATAGCGGATGAAGATGAAATCCGCAGTACGATCTGGGATGACGGGTACATTCGGCTTGCGCTCGCGCGCTTCCAACAAGCTCTCATAGGCGCTGCCACGCAGGATTTTGTCACCCTTCAAGTTGCGAATGGGACGCGTGTCGATCACCACGCGCGCCATGTTGTACTGTGCAAGCAGTTGGTTGAGCGCTTCGTGATGGGGCGCATCGAACCAGTCCAGGTGGCGCACTTCAACCGCCAGTTGACGGTCGCGCGGCCAAACGGCGAGAAAGGCTTCTAAGTCGGCAAGCAGGTTCGGGGAGTAACGAGGCGGGAGTTGCAGGAACATGGGGCCAAGCCGCACGCCGAGCTGGTCCATGATCTCCACGAACGAGAGCGCATCTTCGCTGTGTTGTGTCAACGTCCCTTCATGACTGATCGCCCGCGGTAACTTCGGACAAAAACGGAATGTCTCCGGCATTTCCGCAACCCAACTCAGGATGGTTTTCTTGGGCGGGATCGCGTAGAAAGTGGTATTGCCCTCGACTGTGGTCAGTCGCCGGGTGTACTCACGCAGGAAATCGCCGGGTTTTGTCCCTTGCGGATAGAAATTGCCAACCCAGCCTTTGAACGACCAAATCGGACAGCCGATGTAGAAATTCATTGA
>CAZLOC010000054.1:0-8243 GCA_964560935.1 uncultured Anaerolineaceae bacterium
CGCACACGAGCATGGGAAGAATCCGCCGGGCATGGAATTCATCTCATGGGTGTACAACAATGCGCAGAGTATTTTGAGTGGTGTCCTTGATTGCGCCGAGGCCGCGGGACGCGGGGATCGCGAAGGCTTGAAGACTTTATATGATTGCCTTGCCATGGAAGTCCAACTCTGCAACCAGGTCGGTCACGCCCGCCCCGAAGAAGGCAGCGAGCATTATTTCGCTTACAGCGTGGAAAATCTCATGGGGCATGGACTGCCGCACGGCGACCTAGTCGGACCGGGGATACTGGTCATGTCGAGGTTGCAAGGGCAGGCCACGGGTCCGCTCGAAGCGGCGCTGAAGGCCTGTCACATCCCGCTGGACCGCATCCCCGACGATGTCATCCAGCCGACGTTGAAAAATCTGCCTGAGTATGTCTATAAACACAATCTGTCGTATGGTATTGCTCACGAAATGGAGAAGTATTTATGAGTCTGAAAATTGCTTTTACCGGGGCAGGCTATATCGCCAATATCCATGCCCAGGCCGTAAGGAACCTGCCTGATGTGGAGTTGGTGGCCGTGGTTGAGAAGTTTTCGGATAAGTCGGAGGCCTTTGCCGAAAAGTTTGTCGTAAAGTGCTGCTACCCTTCGGTAGAAGAATTGCTTGATGAGGGTGGCGTGGATGTGTTGGTGATTTGCACACCGAACTTTTTACATGCGCCACAGGCGATTGCGGCACTGGAACGGGGCGTGCATGTGATGGTCGAAAAGCCGATGGCGATGAACGCAGCCGAAGCAGAGCAAATGTACGAAGCGGCTGAAAAATCAGGGGTGACGCTGATGGTCGCTCACTGCTGGCGCTTTGACGAGGACGTGCTCTGGCTGAAAGAGCAGGTGGACAGGTTAGGCAGGATCATCCGCACGAAGGGCTATGGCGTGCATACCCACTGGGGGCCTTCGGGCTGGTTCACAGAGAAGGACCTGGCTGGCGGCGGGGCGATGGCCGACATGGGTATCCATGCGCTGGATACGGCCCGCTTCCTGCTCGGTGACCCGCAACCTGTTTCGGTTTATGCAAAGATCGGCACGTATTACAAGGATTTCGATGTGGACGACACTGGCGTGACCATCGTCACCTGGGATGACGGCGCTGTATCATATATCGAGTCGGGCTGGTGGCAGCCACACTCAGATGGGCCGGAAGCGGCCACGCAACTCTATGGCACACAGGGTTTCGGCCAATTATTCCCGACCCGGTTAGAACTGCCAAATGTGAAGGAAGAAATAATGGATGTGATCGATGCGGGTTTCGATTTCCCTCGTGCCGAACATTGTCCGCAGTCCATGTATAATGCCCAGATGGCCTATTTTATCGAATGCGTTCAATTTAGCAAGAAACCAATCCCGGGCGGTGCGGAAGGGTTGGTGAATATGAAGATTGTCGATGCAGCGTATGAATCCGCACGAACCGGGAAAGAAGTAGAAATCGAATGACCATCGAAACCATTCTCCCCACCCCCGATATTTTTTCCGCAAAGCGGATATTGTGCATTCAACCGCATTACGATGACAACGACATCGCCGCGGCTGGCATTCTCAAACAACTTCAGCAGAACGGTGCAGAGATTTTCTATCTCACCGTGACCGATGATTTGATGGGCGTGGTGGACGATACGCTCTCGCCCGAAGCCGTCACTGAAACGCTGAAACGTGACCAGTTCGCCGCCGGGAAAATCATCGGCGTCAAGGAGCAATACTGGCTGGGGTATCCTGATGCAGGTAAATACGATTATTTCGATGTGCGCCTTGACGTGCTCAAATACATCCGCCTCATCCAGCCCGATTTTGTCTTCACTCCTGACCCCTGGCTGACCTACGAGGGACATCGCGACCACATCCAGACGGGATTGGCGACGACGGAAGCGGTCATGTTCGCAGGGTTGACGAAGATCGCATCATCCGACCCGGAAGTTGATTCTACTTATCGGGGACACGATATTCTGGGAGTTGTTTTCTACTACACCCGTGAACCGAATACCATCGCAGACATTACCCAAAACTGGGATGAAAAGATCGCAGCCGTACGCTGTTACCAGGCGCAGTTCGAGCCAGATGATATGGAAATGCTGGTCATGGCGCTGGATATGAAATCCCGCCAGGTGACCGCAGGCGCAGGCTTCGAGCATGGTGAACCGCTCAAGGTACTGCATCCTCAGGCGCTGCATTGCGGGTTCTAAAGCAGAAGGAGAATTATGAAAATCACAGTCATCGGCGGCGGCTCAACCTATACCCCTGAACTCGTCAACGGCTTCCTGACTAGAGTTGACCGCCTGCCGCTTACGGAACTCTGGCTGATGGACATCGACAAGGAACGCCTCGACATCGTCGGCGGCTTTGCCCAACGGATGGTCAAGGCCAAAGGCGAGCCGTTCAAGGTGGTGCTTTCGCTGAACCAACGGGAGGCGATTGCGGGGGCATCCTACGTCATCACCCAATTGCGGGTCGGAATGATGCCCGCCCGTCGCGGCGACGAATACCTGGGCAGGCGTCACGGCCTGATCGGGCAGGAGACCACCGGTGTGGGCGGCATGGCCAAGGCCCTGCGCACCATCCCCGTCATTCTGAGCATCGCTAAAGACATCCGTGAAACGGCCCCGGGCGCATTGC
The DNA here is from genome assembly GCA_964560935.1 of uncultured Anaerolineaceae bacterium. GTDB lineage: Bacteria > Chloroflexota > Anaerolineae > Anaerolineales > Villigracilaceae > JAABUE01. The sequence goes on from CAZLOC010000054.1 coordinate 2,650, forward strand.
TGGCAAACTTCACCAATCCCGCTGGGTTGGTCACTGAGGCGCTCAACCGTCACGCGTCCGATGTCCCGGCGGTGGGGGTCTGCAACGTGGGCATCACCACCAAAATGGAAATCCTGGAAGAATTGGAGAAATTCACCGGCCAGAAGATCGCCGACGAGCGTGCCGTGCTGAAAACGCTTGGACTTAACCATCTCACCTGGCACTATGGCTTCACCGTCGATGATGAAGACATGTGGCCGCAACTTTTCCCTGCCTTCGTCGAGATGACCCGCCAGGAAGAAGACCCCGAATGGGATATCCTCACGCTCGAGTCGCTCGGTATGATGCCCAACTACTACCTGCAATATTTTTACTACACCGACAAAAAGCTCAAGGCGCAGGAGAAGTGGCCGCCCTCCCGTGCCGAGGAAGTCATGGAAATTGAGAAAGACCTGCTGCGCGAGTACGCCGATCCTGCCCTGACCGAGCCTCCCGCCGACCTGATGAAAAGGGGCGGCGCCTACTACTCGACCCTCGCTACCCAACTAATCGACTCACATTACAACAACCTCGGGCAAATCCACATCGTCAACGTACGGAATGATGGGGCTGTTCTCGCCTATCCAGAGGATTGGGTACTGGAAATGCCCGCCCGGGTAAACAAGGCTGGCGTCCACCCGCTTCCATCGGACCCGTTGCCTGCCACCTGCTTCGGACTGATTGCCTCGGTCAAGATGTACGAGCTTCTCACCGTCCAGGCTGCCGTGCATGGCGACAGGAATGCTGCTTACCAGGCACTGTTGGCGCATCCGCTTGGGCCGAGCGCCGACAAGGTGCAGGAAGTGCTGGACGATATGCTGGAAACCAATCGGCAGTGGCTGCCACAATTCCACAAGTGAAGTCACTCGTCACCTGTCACCCGAAAGGATAGAAAATGAAACCAAATCCCTTACTCAAAAAGTTAGGCTATTCCGAAACCGATCGCCTCGTCATCATCCACGTCGATGACGTCGGCATGTGCCACGCGTCCTTGCAAGGATTTATCGACCTATGGGGGTTCGGCACGATCTCGTCCGGGGCGATGATGGTGCCCTGTCCCTGGTTCATGGCTGTGGCGGAGTGGGCACGTCAAAATCCCGGCGTTGATTTGGGCGTCCACGGGACGGTCAATTCGGAGTGGGACGGCTATCGCTGGGGTCCCGTCTCGACACGGGAGCAGGCCACGGGGTTGATGGATGCGGAGGGATATTTCCACAAACGGGAGCCAGCCGCATGGGAGCAGGCCGACCCAGAAGCAGTCCGCATCGAAGTCGAAACCCAGGCTGAACGGGCACTGGCCGCCGGGATCGACGTCACCCACATCGACACGCACATGGGCACAATCACCCATCCCAAATTCATTGCGGGCTACATACAAACGCTGACCCGTTTCCAGACCCCCGGGCTGCTGCCCCGCCAGGATGTGCAGGGTTTCATGGCGCTGGGATTTAGTGAAGAGGAAGCGACGATGTATGCGGGCATGATCCAGCAGTTGGAAGAGCAGGGCTTCCCGATGATCGACGTGATCGATTATCTCTCGCTGGAAGACCCGACCAACCAGGTCGAGATTGCCAAGCAAAAACTCGGCTCATTGCCTGCGGGGATTACGCATTTCCTGATGCATCCTGCGATTGACACCGCTGAACTGCGGGCTATCACGCCCGATTGGGACTGTCGGGTGGCGAATTACAATGCTTTTATGAGCCAGGAAATCAAGGATTTCATCAAGAATGAGGGCATCCAGCTGATTGGATACAGGCCGATCCGGGATTTGATGAGAAACTGACCGTCACCGCCCAAATGCCAAAGGAGAAAAGATGACCGCCACCACATCCGAGTTTTCCACCAGCACCAAGACCCGCATCATGTACGCACTCGTCAGCCTGGGCGTGGCGACGATTGCCGAAGCGATTGCAGGCGTGATCGCCTTCTACATCGTGGACGTGAAGAACCTGCCCGTGACGTGGTACTCCACCTTCTGGTTTTTTTACACGATCTACAATGCGCTCAACAACCCAGCGCTGGGTTATATGTCAGATCGCACCCGCACCCGTTGGGGAAGGCGCATTCCCTACGTGCTTTTTGGTGGGTTGCCGTACGCGGTCGCTTTTGCGCTTATTTTCACTGCCCCCTTCGACGGCAGGGACAACCCCGTCGGCCTGCTAATTTACTTCGGCACGATGATCGTCATCTGGGAAGGGCTGTACACGGCGATTGCTACGGGCTATTACGGTTTGCTGCCCGAAATGTTCGGCTCTTACCGTGAACGGACGGATGTGGCCGCCAAGATGAACATCTTCCAAACGATTGCGCTTGTGCTGGGCGCCGCCCTGCCGCCGCTGCTATCAAGTATCTTGGGCTGGTCGGGCATGGCGATTTTGCTTTCGGTCATCTCGGTCATCGCCATTTACGTGGGCTATCCGTCCCTGTTCGAGCGGGCAGACTTGAAGACCGACACCAGTTTTCCCTTTGGGGCGGCGCTCAAGGCTACCTTTCTCAACCGCAGCTACCTCACCGCCGCTGGCGCCCAGTCCATGCGCTTTTTCGCCACCGGCACGCTCCAGGCGGGCATCCTGTTTTACCTGAAATACAGCCTGAAAGTCGACGAAGGCCTGGCCACCGTCATCTTGGGTATCGCCTTCCTAGTCGCCATGCTCACACTCTATCCCTGGCGAAACTGGGTCGCCAACAAACTCGACAGCCGCCGTACGCTCATGCTCGCAAACGCCATCATGATCATCGGCATCGTCCCGATGGGCTTCTCGCCCAACATCACCTTCACCTACGCCGCCGCCATCGTGCTCGGCATCGGCCTGGGCGGATTGGTGCTGATCGGCGACGTTATCATGACCGAAGTGGTGGACGAGGATGAGGTTAAGACCGGTCATCAGCGGGCGGGGATGTATTTTGGGATGAGCGGATTTCTCATCACCCTGAGCGGACTGCTGGTCTCGAGCGTGTTCGGCCTCGTCATGCCAGCCTTCGGCTACGATACGCTCCTGGACGTTCAGCCTGCTACCGTTGATTTAGGTTTTCGCATCTTCCTGACCGTTCCCACCTCCATCGGCTTCCTGCTGGCAATTTTCCTGCTCTGGTTGTATCCGTTGCATGGAAAGCGAGTGGCGGATATCCGTGAAGCACTGGAAGCGAAAAAAGGAGCGGTAAGTGAGGCGTGATCTGATTATGAAATATTTCCTGGGTATCGACGTCGGCTCCTCCAAAACCCACGCCCTGATTGCGGACGAAAGCGGTCGTTGCATCGGTTTCGGCAAGGCCTGGGGCGGTAATCACCAGGTTGTCGGCTACGATGGGTTTACAGACGTGCTCAAGCAATCCTTCGAGCAGGCCAGCCAGATGGCAAATGTCAGGGCCGAACAAATCGCTGGCGCTGGCTTCGGCGTGGCTGGCTACGATTTCCCCTCCGATCGGGAGCCTCATCTCGAATCCATCGCCAAAATTGGCCTGTCCTGCCCCGTAGACGTGGTCAACGACGGCGTCAACGGCTTGCTGGTTGGCACCACGCACGGCATCGGCGTCAATGTCACGGCTGGATCGGGCGTCAACTGCCGCGGACGGGGTCCAAACGGTGAAGAAGGCCGTATCGTCGGTAATGGCTCTTCCTTTGGGGAATTCGGTGGCGGCATCGAAATCGTTTGGAGAGGTCTGCACATGGTCAACTACGCCTGGATCAAGCGCATCCCACCCACTGCCTTGACCGCCATCTACCTGGATGCCACTGGCGCAAAAGACGAACTCGACCTGATGGAAGGTCTCTCCAACGATTATTACCACCTTTTCCCCTTCATCGCAGTCAAAATCTTCGAGGCCGCCCAGGCAGGCGATACCGCCTCCCGTGAAGTCATCCATTGGGCAGGCGAGGAACTGGGCTGGCTGGCCGTCTCGGTCGTCCGCCAAATCGGCATGAAACAGGCTGAAGTCGAGATCGTCCAGTCGGGCAGCGTGTTCGATGGCGGCGAAATGCTCACTGAGCCGATGCTCCAGGTCATCTTCCAGCACGTCCCAAAAGCCCGCATCACCCGCCTGGACGGCCCACCCGTGGTTGGCCCCCTTCTGCTTGGTATGCACATGGCTGGTGTGGATGGCTACCCCTTCCGCCAGACGCTCATCCAGACCGCAAAAGAATTAGTACAAGAATGAAATCAATACACTCAAAAAATTCCCGGAGGTTCTCATGTCTCAATTAGCAATCCTCGGCGGGCCGAAAACCCGCACCGCAGCTTATCCCAAATGGCCCGTTTGGGACCAGCGTGATATCGACGCTGTGGCCGAAGTTGTCAAATCGGGCCGCTGGGGGGGCTACCCCTATCCTGGACCCAAGACAGCGGAATTGGCTCGAAAGTTTGCCGAGATGCAGGGTGGCGGATACGCCGTTCCGATGACCAACGGCACGGTGACGATGGAAGTGGCCTGCCGCGCCGTTGGGATTGGTTGGGGCGATGAAGTCATCGTGCCAGCTTACACTTTCCAGGCTACGGCCGCCGCGCCGATGGCCGCCGGGGCGGTTCCGGTCATTGTAGATGTCGATCCAGATACCTACTGCATTGACCCAAAAAAGGTAGCAGCGGCTATCACTCCGAAGACGAAGGCTATTATCCCCGTCCACCTCGGCTCGAACATGGCCGACATGGACGCCATCATGGAAATTGCTGAAGAACACAACCTGATCGTGATCGAAGACTGCGCCCACGCCCATGGCGCAAAATGGAACGGGAAGGGGGCTGGTACCATCGGTCATTTCGGCTCGTTCAGCCTGCAATCGTCAAAAACATTGACGTCCGGCGAAGGCGGTATCCTGCTCTGTCGCACTCCCGAGTTGGCCGCGGCAGCCGCCAGTATCATCGATTGTGGTCGCTCCCATCCGGGTGGTGGCGAGGAGCGCGGCTCGGACTTTCTGATGGGGACCAACTATCGCCTGTCGGAATTGCAGGCGGCCCTGGCTTTGGTTGGGGTCGAACGTTTCCCCGCTCAGGCCAAACAACGCGAAGAAATGGCCGCCTATGTAGATGAAGCGCTCAGCGAGGTGAAAGGCGTGCGGGTGCTCAAACGTGATCCACGCCACACCACTCGCTCGTTTTACCGTTACATCTTTGCCATCAACCCGGAAGAATTTGGCGTGGAGCACGATCTAGCCTGCGCCGCCCTGGATGCCGAAGGCGTGGGCTGCTGGGCAGGCTACGAAGCCATGCACAATTACAGCCTGTTCCAGCCGCAGAAATCGAAACTGGCTGTGCCGAACGCCTTCCCGGAATACTTCGAATTCGAGGAGATGGATCTGCCCGAAGCAACCCGCGCCTGCGAGCATGAAGCTGTATGGCTGGACGAGGCCGTCTTCCGCACCGGTCCCAATGGTGTGGACGATGCCGTGGCAGCCATCAAGAAAATCCAGGAAAATGCCGCAGAACTGGCCGAAGCGGCACAAAAGTTACGGGAGCAATACAAGTGAACGAAAACAAGCTCCCCTTCTGGCGCGTGGCGCTTTATTCCAGCGCATCAGCGGGATTGAACATCCTCGCCATCACGGTCAGTACCTGGCTGTTATATTTCTATGCCCCGCC
>CAZLOC010000054.1:8343-14496 GCA_964560935.1 uncultured Anaerolineaceae bacterium
TACCACACCAGTTACAGCCTGGTGGGAATCCCGTATGATGCCAGCATGCCCGAAATGGCTCCAGAGACTCATACCCGTCTTGGCCTGAGCTATTGGAAGGGCTTCTTCGGAATTGTCGGCGTGTTGATCGGATCATTGGTGGCCGCGCCGCTGTTTGAAAGCATCGGGGCAGTGGCGATGGGCGCAGTCGTCGGCGGAGTGGGAGTCGCCACCATCTACATCACCCTGCTCGGCCTGCGCGAAACCGACCGTCCTATCGGTGAGCCGATGCCCGCCATCGAAGGCCTCAAAGCCACCTTCCAGAACGCACAATTCCTCATCCTATTCTTTTCCACGCTTTCTGTCCATATCGCCTACCAGATGGTGCTGGCCAACTTCCCGTATTTCGTCACTCTCGTGCTACGCCAGACCGAAGGCGATGTAGGCATCTACCAGGGCGTGCTCATCATCTTCATTGCCCTCACGGGACCCGTTTGGACCTGGCTCAACCGTAAATACAGCCAGCGCGCTCTGCTCAATGCCAGCATGCTCCTGCTCGGGATCATTTTCGCGCTTGGATTCCTCATCGGCGCAATCGACTCAGCTTCTCTCGCCATGCAAGCCTACATCTTCGTTGCGCTGGTCGGGACGGCGCTTGGTGGATACCTGATCCTGATCTACGCCATGATGGGCAACGTGGTTGACTATGACGAGATGCTGACAAACCGCCGCCGCGAGGCGATCTACTATGGGACGTTTTCCTTTGCTATCGGCCTGGGCACTTCAGTCGGGACCCTGATCCTGCCCCTGCTTCTCGAGAATTTTGGTTACACCCAGACCAATCCACTCGGCGTCCGTCTGGCGTTCCCCGTCATGGCTGTGTTTATCTTCATCGGATTCTTTATCTTCCAGAAATACCGCATTGGTGATACGGTCGAGGAAACACGCAGGAATTTGAATATGGAGTAAGTACGCAGTACGTAATACGTACTGCGTATTACGGACCACAAAAGGAGCTAACATGATCCAAGAATCGTCCTTACTCGCAGGCGTTGCCCGGTGCATCATTACCCCGCCAAAAGGGATATTCCTGATCGGATACGGGGACCGCACCAGAGGCAACCTCGGCGTCCATGATGATCTGACTGCCACCGCCCTTGTTCTCGCTGACGGGAAGACGCGTATTGCCATCGTTGCCCTGGACATGCTGACCATCAACGAATTCATCGTGGACCGCATCCGTGCTCGCCTCGCCCCGACCGAAGCCTTGTTATGTTGCTCCCACACCCACTCCGGCCCCATCGCTTACGCGGACGAGAAGTCGCCACGCAAAAATCGAGAATACATTGATTTGCTCGTCGACAATATTGTGGATGCGGTGCAAGAGGCACAGGCAAATCTGGTTCCCGCACGGTTGGAGTGCTCCAAAAATGAAGCGTCCGTGGGAATCAACCGCCGCGAGCGAATGCCTGATGGTCACATGGAAATCGGGCGCAACCCCGATGGCCCAAGAGACAGGTCGGTGCAGGTGGTCAGCATACTGACTGACGCGGGTCGGCGCAAGGGAAACAAAGAAGGGACGCGGCTGGCAACTATCGTTAACTACGCCTGTCACGGCACGGTGCTTGGACCGGACAATCTACTCGTCTCTGCCGACTGGATCGGCGTGATGCGCCAGAAAGTGGAATCGGAACTCGGCGGGCTGATTTTGTTCCTGCAAGGCGCGGCGGCAAACATCAACCCGGATATGTGCTGGGAAGATGCGCGTGCTTTCGAGATGGTTACAGAACAAGGCTTGAGCGTGGCGAAGGCTGTATTAGCAGCGGCCAACTCGGGGTTCGAAAAGATGCGGGGGGTGCCGCTCTTGATCGAACGCGCTGAAGCGTGGATGCCGACCGAATCCACGGTCACCACATCCCGTCCACCCAAAAACTATGCCAACCCATTGCTGGCGTTGGCCAAACTACCCGGCTTTATGGCCATATTTGCCGATCCTTTGCTCAATCGGCGTTATCCGTGGAAGTCCATCATCGAATCAAAGGACGGGTTCTGGTCAGTGCCCATGCGAGTCAATACTGTGCGAATTGGCGACCTAGCATTGGTAACCTACGCCGCCGAGACATTCACCGAGATCGGCATGAAGGTCAAGGCAGGATCGCCTGCCAAATACACGCTTTTCGTCAGCGTCAGTGACGGCTGCATAAGCTACTTGCACACGGAAGAATCGCACATGGAGGGCGGTTACGAAGTGGATGTGGCTCCGCTGGCCTATCGTTACCCCGGCCGGTTACAAGCAAATTGTGAGAAAATTGCATTGGAGGCCACCAGTAAAATGCTGGATCAATTATGGGATTGAGAGGTGAACTATGAAAACTGCTATGATGATTTCCCCCCATGCTGACGATGCTGCCGCTTTTTGTGGCGGGACACTGACCAAGTTTGCCCGCCAAGGCTGGAAGGTGATCCTGGTGCGGGTGACCGATGACCGTAAAGATTCTGTCGGTTTGACAATCGAGGAAACGCTTGCCCGAAATACGGAAGAACTTCATGAGGCTGCGACCATTTTGGGCATCAGCGATATCGTCGAGCTGGGCTTCGAGACCGACATGCTGGCGGATATCCCGCTTGGGAAATTGCGAGAGCGCATCGTCTATCTCTTCCGCAAGTACAAGCCATATGCGGTGTTCTCATTCGACCCGTTCGGGCTGTATGAAAACAACCAGGATCACATCCGCGTGGCTCAGGCTGTGGATGAGGCCTTCTGGGTATCTTGCTTCGACAAACATTACCCTGAACATTTCGAAGAAGGGCTTGAGCCATTTTCGGTCTGCGAACGCTGGTATTTTGCCCGTCGCCTGCCCGAGGTGACGCATGTCGAGGAAATCTCTGAGACGCTGGAAACCAAGATCGAGGCCCTGTGCGCGCACCGCGAGATGATGCGCAACACGATCAACCAGTCACGCCTGCAATTGAAGACCTGGGGCAAGCGTGTGCCGTGGCTGGACGAGTCGATGGAAGGCAATATGCGCCCGCTGCTGGCGATGTTCATGCAAGAGCAGGCCAAGGTAGTGGCAATAGAAGCAGGGCTGGGCGAGGAGCACGTTGCCGAAGCTTTTCGCCTGGAACGCTTCGGTGATATGGAGCCGCTTTTCCAAATGATGGCCGAACCGCTTGATGAAACGGTAGCAGTTTCACGTCCGGGGTTGGATGCAGTGCACGGATCCCCCTGGGATGAGGAACAGTTAACCCAGATCATTCCACCCGATCTGGATCGACGCATCCGTCTGATGGGACACCATCACTTGTGTGCGGGAGCCTTTGTAGAACTCATTGCCCAACCGACCTTCCGACTAGGCTATGCCACGCTCGTAGATCAACTCAAGCCCCATCCCGATGCGGTTATCGAGAGCATTTACGGCTATGACGTATTCTGCTACCAGTGCGGTTATTGGTCGGAGGAGGAAGGCCGCTGCTCAACAGGCTGGAAGAACAAGATCAGCAAAGATGCCGCAGTGCTCAAACATCTCGGCCTCAAGCCAGGCGACCAGACTCGCCTGGAGGATTTACAGCGTTTACTGGCTGAAAAGGTTTCCTACAAACAACTGGAACATTTCTGCGGTGTTGGTGAATGGAAGTGTGAGTTCTATGCCCTGGGCGTATGCCAAAAGGCTTACGCAGGCCTACGCGAGAAATTTAGCGTTGAAGATAAATCGTAACTGACATCGACTAACGGTTTCATAAAGGAGGCTTAGGTGACTGCACCAAATGTTACCCAATCCAGGGGCTACCGTGCCCGTATTTTGACTGCTTTGGGCTTCGGTTTTTTCATCGACTCGGCGGAAGATGTCGCCCTGCCCATGTTGTGGCCTGCCGTGCGCACCTCGCTGGGACTGTCTTATGCCCAACTGGGCTATATCGACAGCATCCGCGTCATCTTCCAGACCTTCAGCGGTCCCTTTTGGGGTATGTTAGCCGACCGTTACAATCGCAAATGGATCCTGGTCATAGGCACTGGGGTGTGGGGATTGTGGACATCGATCTGCGGATTGGCTACCGATTACTGGCAATTGCTGCTTGTGCGAGTCATCGCCTGCATTGGTCTGGGCTGTTTGTATCCCGCTGCCTTCAGCATACTAGCCGATGCCTTCGGACCGAAACAACGTGGCCGCGCGATGGGAACGATCAGTGCCATCGGGATGTTCGGGATCGTGGCAGGCGCCCTGGCCTTCGGCGAAGTGATCGGTATCTCGGAAAACGGCTGGCGGATTGGTTTCATCGGACTTGGCCTCACCAGCGTACTGAGCGGACTTGTCATCGCCATCCTGGTCAAGGAGCCCGTGCGCGGCGGGGCGGAACCTGAGCTTAAAACCGTTATATCAGAGGCATCCGCCGCCCAGTTTCGCTTCAAGCTGGCCGAGGTCAAAGAACTGTTCCATATCAAGACCGTGCTGGTCAACTTCTTGCAGGGGATTTTCATGCTGACCACCATCAACGCTCTGGCAACCTTCTATGTCACCTGGCTAGTAGATGATCGTGGCTTCTCTGAAGCCGATGCTCCACTGTTCTTCGGGGGGGTGGTCATCTCCCTGGCAATTGGCAACTTTGTCGGAGGGGTGATCGGGGATTGGGCCTACCGTCGCTGGCCGAAATATGGGAGGGCGGCTGTCTCGCAAATCTCCATTGCAATTGCCTTGCCTGCCATGTGGTACCTGTTCACCCGTGCAGCCACCACCCCTGCTATCCTCATCTGTTCTATCATCGCAGGCTTCTTCCTGGACTGGACCCGCCGTGGCGCTATGCAACCAATGGTGCAGAGCGCCGTCCGACCAGAGCTGCGCGCCACTGCTATGGCAATGACCGAGTTTGTCAATGGGGCATTTGCGTCTGTAGTCATAATTCTATTTGGCAACTTCGCTGACCAGTATGGTCTTTCACAAACCCTGCTTATCCTGACCTGCGGATTTTGGCTGATCGCCTTCTTCGTCACGCCGTTGTATTACCTGGTTTATCCCAAGGATTCACAACGCTTGCACGAGCAAATGCAGCAACGAAGAGACATTATCATAAATACGCAATGATAAAAATGCTTTTGAAAATCCACGCCCTTGCTATGCACTGAAGTTCTCAAACAGCCTGCTACCCTTGGCCGCCTCCCCCCACTCCCGGATCAATGCCGAAGGATCGACCAGGCAATCGCTGCTCAACTTCTCATAATCCACACGCGGGACTTCGACGTGGATATCAATGCGGTCGAGCATAGGACCGGGGACGCGCTTCTGATATTTGGTAATTGTTGAATGGGAACAGATTGTGAGTAACCACAGCCGCAAGGGCAGGGTTACACACAAAAACACAGTTTTTTCGTGTTCAATAAAGGGGAATAAGTTGTATTTGAAGAAGTATATGAACAGACCAACAAGATCGCGGCTTTAACTCCCGCCGGGGACACTAGAATAAAGGACCAAGTTCGGCAATATTGGCGGTGATAATCGGAGCCGGGACTATAATAAAAAGCGAGATAAAGCCTTAGTCGCGGGCTTCATCATAGAGCAGATTTTGCATACATGTTTATAATTGTGCTATGGCCGCACCAATTTTAGCTACTAAACTTTACGTGCCCCCGCCTCGGCTTAAAGTCGTCTTCCGCCCGCGCCTGATCGAGCGGCTCAACGATGGGTTGGCGATGGGTCGTAGATTGACGCTCATCTCCGCTTCCGCCGGATTTGGCAAGACCACACTGGTCAGTGAATGGATTGCCAGTTGCAGGAGGCCGGTTGCATGGTTGTCGCTGGATGAAGAAGACAACGATCCAGTGCGTTTCATCTCTTACCTGATAGCGGCATTACAGACCATCAAGGCGGGACTTGGCGAGGGGCTGCTGGCTGTACTCCAATCCCCTCAGCCGCCGCAAGCCGAAGCAATTTTGACCACCCTGCTCAACGAAATTTCCGTTATCCGCGAGCACTTTCTCCTGATTCTTGACGACTACCACGCGATTGATTCTCAACCGGTTGATCAATCCCTGGCCTTCCTCGTCGAACACCAGCCGTCGCAGATGCATCTGGTCATCGCCACCCGAGAGGATCCTCAGCTACCCCTGTCTCGCTTGCGCGTCCGGGGTCAATTGACCGAACTGCGCGCCGCCGATTTACGTTTCACCCCCGCCGAGGCCGC